>NZ_FNHB01000001.1:900000-1107958 GCF_900104455.1 Dendrosporobacter quercicolus | reverse complement strand
GGCCCGCCGTGGAATACTTTGCCAGGCTCCATGTCATAGGGCACGCCGTCAAAAAACATTCTTGACCGGCCGCGCAGCGGAAAAATCATACCTGGAAATGGCGAAGTACTTGTGCCGTAACGTTTTTTTCCAGGTTCGATAACCGCTCGTCTTATATCAACTACGCTAAAGTGTATTTTGGCAAAATAGCCGGATAGATCGTTGATATCCACCTTCATTTTTGTACCCTCCTAGGCGACAACCAGTCTGTAAGACCGCTCTTGTATATTAAAGGCTTCCATGCCAAGGCGTTCTGAAACTTCCTTTTTGAAGCAGCGGGAGATAAGAGCGCTAAATCTCTGGATAAGGCCAACTAACCTTCTGCTGGGGTAAAAACTCCGTTCGAAGGTTAGTTGGTTTATACAAATAAAATAATAATCCTTATCATTATTATTTTATCAATATTTCATTTATTTTCAATTTCATTTACCGCTATATTCGATAAAATTGCAAAAAAATCAAGGATTTGGGAAAATCTCTATTTGCCTGTGCTTGGCAGTTTGTTATACTGATAAAAACAAATTAGTGATAATAATAGTCATTAACTGAAAGGGAAGATCCAAAAACTTCTAGCAACAGCGGCAGTGGCCGCGGTTCACTTCGCGGCGCAGGAGAGTAATCTTCTATGGTTGCGCCATAGATATATTTTTATGCTATAAGCAATCCGGTAATATGTCAAGCCCATAAAAAATAACGGAGGAATTGCAAATTACAATGAAAAAGCTTATAGGGCTGCTTGTCTCTCTTTCTCTCTTGACGGGCGTACTGGCCGGATGCGCGGGGACACCCGCGGGCAGTGGCGCAGCAACCACGACGGAAGCTAACGTTGAAACCGGTGCGGCAGCGGCGCCCTGGCCGCGAACCATTAAAGATGCTTTAGGCCAACAGCTAACCCTGGAGAAAAATCCCGAACGGGTGGCAATTCTTGATTTTGGTTTTATGGAAAGTATGTTGGCCTTGGGCATTCCACCCATTGCGTCTACTTATGCCGAACGGTCGTTAAACGGGTTTGGAACCCTGCAGCCTTACGCTGTCAGTGTTCAAATTGAGGAACTGGGGGAAGTCAAGGCGCTAAATCTGGAAAAACTCGTGGAGTTGAAGCCCGACCTTATCTTATATACCGCCGAGCCGGAGAATCTGGATATGAAGTTATACGAGAGAGCTTCTCAGATCGCCCCGGTGGTGACGTTCAACAGCCCCGATTGGAAGGAACAGTTAAAGGATTTTGCCGAGTGCCTCGGTGAAGAAAAAAAAGCGGCGGCCTACATTGCGGATATTGAAGCGCTGATTGCTGAATCCAGGAGCAAACTTGCCGGGTATAGCGATAAAACTGTGGCGTTGGTATTTGAGAGCAGCGGCAATAAAGGCAGCTTTGTCATAACAGGCTCTGCCGAAAATCCGGTGTGGTTTGACAAAGAAAACGGCCTGGGGCTTAGGCCTCCGGACGGTTATCCCGGGAAAGGGGAAGTGGTTTCTTTGGAAGGTATAGCGGCGATGAACCCGGATTATATCTTCCTGTTCGGCGCATTAGGGTCAGAGGCGGACGGTTACAAGCAACGCTATCTGTCGGGAGAAACGCAGGTTTCCTCCGTATGGCAGTCGTTAACCGCCGTAAAAAACGGGCATGTCTATCAGCTTGACGCGGCGGTGCGGGCAGCCGGCCCCCTAAGTATCAAGCTGGGGATTGAAACCATCGTCAAGAGCATGACCAAGTAAGGTTCTCCCTTATACAAGTAAAATACAACAAAATACAAGCAAAAAGCAGGGCGCATCTTCCAGCAAAAGCCTGCGCCCTGCTTTTTGCTGTCCCGGCAATCATCGGCCAACGGTTCAACGCGTAACATGGAGGAGAACATCATCAATGGATCAATCAAATGCTCCGGCAAAGCCGGTCCAAATTAAGCAAATAAAAAAGCAAAGCCGCCCCTGGGCGGCATGGCTGGTCATCGCCGGCGGCACCGGGCTGCTGACGGTAGTCATGGCCTTTTCCATTACCAGGGGAGCGGCTTCAATCCCGCTGTCCTCGGTATGGAACGCCTTGTTTCACTTTAACGCGGCAGATACGCAGCACCTGATCGTGGTGGATCTGCGCCTGCCCCGGGTGCTGGCCAGCGCCCTGGTGGGCGCGTCCTTGGCAGTGGCCGGAGCCGTTATGCAGGGGGTGACCCGCAATCCTATGGCCGATTCCGGTTTGATGGGCCTAAACGCCGGGGCGGGGTTTGCCCTCGCCCTCTGCTTCGCGTTTTTCCCCGGACTGGCCTACCTGCAGGTCATCCTGTTTTCTTTTATAGGAGCGGCTATTGGCGCGGGGCTTACGTATGGCATCGCGTCCCTGCGGCGCGGCGGGGCGACCCCTATGCGGCTGGTGCTCGCGGGTGCAGCGGTCAGCGCGCTGCTGGCTGCGCTCAGCCAGGGCGTCGCCCTGTACTTCGATGTGGCGCAAAACATCATGTTCTGGACGGCGGGCGGCGTGGCCGGCTCCAACTGGGAGCAAATCAGGATTATGACCCCGCTGATTGCCGGCGCGCTCCTGGGCTCAATCGTCCTTTCCCGTTCTATTTCGATCATGAGCCTGGGCGAAGATGTGGCGACTGGATTGGGACTGAATACGATGCTTGTCAAGCTTCTCTGCGCCGCCGTCGTGCTGATGCTGGCCGGCGTTTCCGTGGCGGTGGTCGGCGCGGTGGGGTTTGTGGGGCTGATCGTACCGCATCTGGCCCGGTTCCTTGTCGGCATGGATTACAGCCTCATTATCCCGTCCTCGGCAGTGACAGGAAGTCTGTTGGTGGTATTGGCCGATTTGGGTGCAAGGACGCTCAACCCGCCCTTTGAAACGCCCATCGGCGCGCTCATCGCCCTGATCGGCGTTCCCTTCTTTCTGTACCTGGCCCGCAAGGAAAGGAGGGCGCTGTAATGAACGCGCAGCAGGAGAAAACCCAAGCTTATAAACGAAAAATTGCCATCAGGCATACCGGTATTGTACTCGCTTTTTCGATATTGCTTATATTGTCGTTCATCGTCAGCATGAACACCGGCCACGCAAAGCTCTCGCCCCTGGATACGCTGCGCACGCTGTTCGGCGGCGGCAGCGACATGGAGAACCTGATCCTGTTCGGCTTCCGGCTGCCCCGCATTGTGATTGCCATTTTAGTGGGCGCGGGGCTTGCGTTGTCCGGCTGCATTATCCAGGGCGTGTCCCGCAACGCTCTGGCGGATCCCGGTCTTTTAGGCATCAATGCCGGCGCGGGGCTGACGGTCATTTTATTCTTGCTGTTTTTCCGTTCCCAGTCCATCCTGTCGGTTTTTACCCTGCCATTCCTGGCACTTATAGGCGCGGGGATTACGGCAATTCTGATTTATACTCTGGCTTACAAGCGGCAGACCGGCATTGCGCCGATTCGCTTAATTTTAACCGGTGTGGCAGTGCAGGCCGGCATTTCCGCCTTGACCACGGTGCTGGTGGTCAAGCTGGACGATACGCAGTTTGATTTTGTGGCAGCCTGGCAGGCAGGCAGCATTTGGGGCTCCAACTGGAAGTTTGTCCTGGCGCTGTTGCCCTGGCTGTTGCTGCTGATTCCCTATGTGCTGTCTAAGGCCCGCGTGCTGGACGTACTGAGTCTGGGGGATGATATCGCCTGCGGCTTAGGTGCTGCGGTGGAACAGGAGCGGCGGCGCCTGCTTGCCGCCGCTGTGGCCCTGGCGGCCTCCTGTGTGGCGGTCAGCGGCAGCATCAGCTTCGTGGGGCTGATTGCGCCCCATCTGGCGCGGCGGCTGGTGGGGCCGGCCCACAGGGTTTTGTTTCCCGCCTGCGCCCTGGCCGGAGCGGTACTGGTGTCGGCTGCGGATACGATTGCGCGGGTGATCGTCCAGCCATTCGAAATTCCCACCGGCATTATGGCTGCGATCGTGGGTGCACCGTACTTTTTGTACCTGCTCACCAGGAGCAAACAGTAAATAAAGGCAGGGGTAGAATATGAACAGCATTGCAACTGAAGATCTGACTGTCGCCTATGATGACAATCTCGTCGTTGATGAGCTGGAGCTCCAGATTCCGCGGGGAAAGATTACCGCCATCATTGGGCCTAACGGCTGCGGGAAATCCACGGTGCTCAAAGCAGTGGGGCGTATTTTGAAACCGAAAAACGGCATGGTGTACTTAAATGGAGCGGATATCCGCAGCCTTTCCACCCGAGAAATAGCGCAGAAGATGGCGATTCTGCCCCAGTCGCCGCAGGCGCCGGCGGGGTTGACCGTGGGCGAGCTGGTGGCCTATGGCCGTTTCCCGCACCAGCGGGGATTCGGCCAGCTCAAACCGGAGGACAGGAAAATCATCGCCTGGGCGCTGGAGGTCACGAAGCTTATAGAACTTGAAACCACGGCGGTGGATAATCTCTCGGGCGGACAAAAACAGCGGGTATGGATTGCCATGGCGCTGGCGCAGCAAACCGATCTCATTCTGTTGGATGAACCGACGACCTATCTGGACCTATCCTATCAACTGGAGGTGCTGGAACTTTTATACCGGCTCAACCGGAAGCAGAACTGCACGATTGTCATGGTGCTGCACGACCTGAACCTGGCGGCGCGTTTCGCGGATTATATGGTTGCCATCCAAAGCGGGAATATCATCCGCCACGGCACGCCGGATGAGGTCGTGACGGCCGAGGTGCTCCGTAAAACTTTTCATATCGACGCTAACGTCGTCGCCGAACCCCGAACCGGACGTCCCGCCTGCATTTCCTACGATCTGATCAAAGGGCAGGAAAACAAATGAAAGCAGGTGCTGGAATGAAAAAAATAGCCATTTACGGCAAGGGCGGTATTGGAAAATCCACCACAGTGTCCAACGTAGCGGCGGCGATCGCCTCTATGGGTCTGACTGTTATGCAAATCGGCTGTGATCCCAAAGCGGATTCCACCCGCAACCTGACGGGGGGCGTACCCATTTCCACGGTGCTTGACACCCTGCGGGAAAAAGGCGACGCAGAGCTTTCCGATCTTGTGGTGAAGGGAGCCTGCGGCGTTTTATGCGTGGAAGCGGGCGGCCCGGTTCCCGGGACGGGCTGTGCGGGGCGGGGCATCATCACTGCCTTCGAAAAGCTGGCGGAACTTAACGCCTATGAAATATTCAAGCCTGATGTGGTGCTTTACGACGTGTTGGGGGACGTGGTCTGTGGCGGCTTTGCCATGCCCATCCGGGGCGGCTATGCGGACGAGGTGTGCATTGTAACCTCCGGCGAAATGATGTCGCTCTATGCCGCCGCCAATATTGCCCAGGCGGTTAAAAGCTTCGGGAAACGCGGCTACGCGACCTTGCGGGGGTTCATCCTCAACGCCAAGAATTTTGCTAACGAGCAGGAATTGGTAGACAAAGCCGCCGGGGAAATGGGTGCGCCTGTGCTTGACCGCCTGCCCCGTGACCCTCTTATCCAGCAGGCCGAGGCATTGGGGAAAACCGTGGTGGAGGCCTTTCCCGACAGTCCAATGGCTGGGCATTACCGGCAATTGGCGCGGCTTTGGACGGAGGACCTGAACGGAGGTGAATATTTATGCCCGATTTAAGCCATTTAAAGCGCCTCTCCGCCGTTAAATCAAATGTGGGGGTAAAATTCCTGACGCCCTCCGCCTTTCCGGGCAGCCATTGCCCCCTGCATCCGGCATTGGCGCTGGCCGGGAATATCAAAGGATTATCGTCGTTGGTGGTCGGAACGCCGGAATGCGCCACTTACAGCCGGATTGTCTTGCGCAATGCTCAGGACAGGCAGGGGGAACAACACTGGACGTATGTGCTTGACGCCAGCGAGGTTGTGTTTGGCTGCCGCAAGGGGCTGATGGACGCGCTGCAAAAGATGGACCGGTCCGGGGCAAAAGCCGTTCTGCTGCTTGCCACCTGTGTGCCTGATCTGATTGGCGAGGATATTGAGGGCCTTGTCCGGGAGGCGCAGCCTAAGCTTTCGATGCGCTTAATCTCAGTAATGATGGGGCATTTCAAGTGCAACAGCTTCCCCTCCGGCTCATGGAAAACGCTGCAGGCAATCGGCGTTCTGATGGAGCCAAGGACGGTGCAGCCGTATGTCATCAATGTGATGGGCCGTTCACCGGATGAAAAACATATCCCCCTGCCGTCTATTCTGCGCGTATTGCAGCAACAGGGCTTTTCCCTGCGCTGCCTTGCGCCGGGGGCTTCGCTGGAGGATTTTTTAGCGGCTCCTGATGCGGCATTGAATTTGGTGCTTACGCCGTTCGCGGACCCATTGGCCACAGCCATGGAGCAGTCCTTCGGCATTCCTGCATTTCGCCTGCACACTGTCTATGATGCGGCAGAGATTGCAGCACTCTATGCGGCGATTGCTAAGAAGCTGGGGCTTCAATGGGGAAATGAATTCAACCGTGAACAGCTGGAAGCCCTGTCCCTGCAGGAACAGGCGAGAAAACGGCTGAATGGCTGCCGTTTTATCTGCACTGATATCGGCCCGGTCAGGACAATGCCGCTGGCCGCCTTTCTGACGGCTATGGGCATGGAGCCGGTGCTGCTGCACCTGGAGGAATTCTGGCCGGACGATAAATATTGGGCCGACGCATTAAATGCGCTGGGGTATGACCCTTTGGTCTGCCATATGGTCAACAGCGATGCGGACGCGCCGCTGTTGGAAAGCCTTGCTCCTGATTTATGCCTGGGGGATTTGAACAGCGTAAAAGGCCGGATTCCCTGCGTGCCATACCTGTCCGACCTATACGGCCTGTCCGGCTATGATAGGACGAACAGCCTGCTCAAGAAGATACTGCACAAGCTGGAGCAGCCTTCCCGGTCCAAGGAAGGAGGTGCGCGGCATGGGATTGCATAAATTCAAGCCGATTCCTTCCGGTCGAATGGGAATGTTGTGGACGCTGGCTTCCATCCGCAATGCCGCTTTATTGGAATTTGGCTGCATGGGACATATGCATTACGGCCGTGTGTTTTTGAACCGGGCAGGCGTTGTGGACGCCTGCAAACTCTATTCCACCCATATTGACGAAACAGATATCGCCCTTGGCGGTACCGAGCGATTGAGCCGCGCTGTTGCGGATATCGCCTGTAGAGACAAACCGCGTGTCCTGTTTCTCCTGCCTTCTGCTGTGCCGGAGATCATTGGCACGGATATTCCCGCCCTTTGCAAGGAGCTGCAGCCGGATTACCCGGATATGCGCCTGCTTCCCTTTCGTAATGTCGGTTTTGATATCAACCAGCACCGCGGGATACAGGAAACGCTGCTGCATCTTGTCAAAACGCTGCCCCAAAATGTTCCCAAGACGCCGTTGCCAACTTTTAATCTGATCGGTTCCTGCGCGGATTTGTTCCGCTTTCAGGCGGATGCAGGCGAGATCGTCCGTATCCTGGAGGGAACCTTCCGGCTAAAGCCGTTGTGCGTCCTGACTTCGGACACGTCAGTAGAGCAAATCGAGCAGCTAGGCGGGGCGCATGTCAACCTGGTGTTCCGGCGGGAGGGAGTGCCGGCCGCGGAGCAACTGCAACAGCGGTTCGGCACGCCGTATTTGTTAGCCCGGCCTTACGGCATACAGGGAACGTGCGAATGGATTGAGCAGCTGGCCCAAATCACTGGTATAATGCCTGACCGCAGCTATGTGAACGGGCAGCGGGACGAGGCCCAGCGGCTGATTTCGCCGGCGCGGCCCTTATTCAGGCCTGGTAGGAATCAATCGGAGAACAGACGCTTATCCGTCGGCGGACATGCCGACGTGGTAAGAGGCATCCTTTCCTTTGCCTGCGGCGAGCTTTCCCTGCCCCAGGGCCGGTGCTGGTGCGACAGCCCCGCTATGGCGGCTGAGGACATCCCTTATTTTACCGAGGAACAGTGGACGCAAGCGGTTCAAGGTCAAGAAAAGGGGCTGCTCATGGCCAGCGGCGAGGTTTTGGCCTGGGCAGGGCGCAACGAGGAGCTGCAAATTGCGAATCCGGATATAAAGTTGCGTTTGAATCCCTATGAACCGCCTTTTGTGGGTTTTCGCGGTGCGATCCATCTGGCATCCCTGTGGGTCAATGAGGCGCTGCGGCAGCAGTAGCAGAGCGCTGTTATCCGAAATCTACGATTAAGTTTATGAAAGAATAGGAGGGCTTTTTGTTTGAATGTTGTAATCCACAAAAACAAATTTAAAGACCGGGATTATTTTGTCTGCCTGCCTGCGTCATACCTCCACGGCGATAAGCGTTACCCTGTCGTCTATGCCCAGGACGGCGACCGGCTTCTCCCGGTGTTGGAAGATATGTTTGACAGTGCGACCGGCACAATAGCGGAAAACGGCCGCGAACATATTATAGTAGGCGTTATTCCCCGGAATCGCCTGAATGAATATACGCCCTGGCCTGCGCCGGCGTTGACGGACGGTGTACCTGCGTTCGGCGGGTGGGGGGAGCAATATCTGGATTTTCTGGCCAATGATCTCAAGCCTTATATCGATAGCGCTTACCGAACCTTGCCCGATCCTGTAAATACCTGTATCCTGGGGGTATCGCTCGGCGGGCTGATCTCATTATATGCGATATACAAACAGGTCTGCTTCGGATGTGCGGTCAGCATATCCGGCTCCCTGTGGTATCCGAGTCTTATTGACTTCATGCAGAACCATGCGCCGTGCAGCACCGTCAGCCGCGTTCTTTTACTTTCCGGACGCCTGGAAGGAGCCTGTGAACCTCCCCCTTTGCGTCATTCCATTCAATGCGTGCAACGGGCCCGGCTTATATTGGAGCAGCAATTCGTTGATCGTGACATACCGCTGATCTGGGACGACGGCGACCACATGGACAACCTCCACTTGCGCTTAAAAAAGGCGCTGCAATGGATCGGCGAAGTTTATTGAAGCCGTTGCCGCTGTTTTCCAAGAGATGAGCCCTATGAAGATGATAAAATGCGCAAATTAAAGAAAAGAATAGATTTGCGGTATTTAATTTATCTAAAAACTGATAAATAGGGAAAAATATTCCTAGACAGGAAAAAATATGCAAAGTATAATTAAGAGATAATAAAATAATTAATATTCTAAGCTGGTTAGAAAAGACTAAAGGCTAAAAGCGGTTAAGCGCTTTTAGCCTTTTTTATGGTATTGCAAGGCAAAGGAGGTGAATATTTATAGTGCTTACTTGGATTAAGTATGTTTTTTGCGCAGTCTATCGGATATTGTCGGTATTGTTATTCCTGTTAATTTGGGAGATTGCTCCTAGAGTAGGGCTGGTTGACACCATATTTCTTCCTCCTTTCTCCAAAGTAGCCGTTGCCTTCTGGGAATTGCTGGTTACCGGTGAAATTTTCACGCATGTGGTCATCAGCATCCGGCGGTCTTTATTGGGATTTGGCCTTGGATTATGCGTGGCAATTCCTCTGGGTTTAATTATCGGCTGGTTTAAAGAATTTGAGCGGTTTATCGATCCTCTCATGCAGACATTCAGACAAACTTCCACACTTGCTTTATTTCCCGTCTTTATGCTGCTTTTTGGCATTGGAGAAGTTTCGAAGGTTGCAATAATTTTTTGGGGAGTTCAGTGGGCAGTGCTGTTAAACACGATTTCCGGCGTCAAAAACGTAGATCCGTTATTGATCAAGGCCGCCAGATCCATGGGGATTTCATCCGCTGCCTTATTTCTAAAGATTATTCTGCCGGCGTCCGTGCCGTCAATTTTAACTGGCGTGCGGTTAAGTGCAACCACTTCCATTCTTATTCTGATTGCGGCAGAGATGCTTGGCGCCAACTCGGGTCTGGGTTATTTGCTGTTTTTTGCGGAAGCGAATTTTCTCATTCCTCAAATGTACGCGGCAATAATTACCATGTCGATATTAGGACTAATTGTCAACTATTCGCTGGTAGCATTTGAAAGAAGACTTACCGGCTGGAAAGAAGAGGTGCCGGCCGGACAATGACAAAAATATGGGAGATGAATGGCAATGAGAAAAAAACTGTTTTTATTTCTGTTCCTGCTGCTGGCACCGTTATTAATCGTCGGTTGCGGCAAAGCGGATGAAAATAAGCAAACATCTGCCGGAGAAAAAAAACTGTTTAAGGTTAGAGTCGCGACACAGAGTATTTTCAATGAAGTCCCCATCGCGGATGATTTGGGCTTTTTCAAAGAGGAAGGCATAGAGATTGAGTATACGGGTATTCTTAAACCGGGGCAATCGGAATTCTTGAGCGTTGCGCAAGGGGTTAACGACGCCTTCGGCAATCATCCTTCCGGTCTGGCGCAGGCCATTTTAGGAGGGGCTAAGCTCAAAGCCATCGCGCCGGGAATGGTGGACCACAAAGATATTCCCCATGTCAATTATCTGGTCAGAGAAGACAGTCCGATTAAGTCGCTGGACGATATTGTCGGCAAGAAGGTCGGCATTACCGGCCCGAATGTCTGCAATGAGGGTTATCTAAAACTTTATTTGAAAAAGCATAATCTGCCGGACAATGTGGAGTGGGTCACTCTGCCTCAGGGAGGGCAGCAGGAACAGGCATTGAAGCAGGGCTTGATTGATGTTGCCACCTCTCACCCTCCTTATATCGGCATCGCACTTAAGCAGGGAGGGGTACGGTCGATTGGCACGAGCTACGATATCCTGCAATCCTCCGCGGCCGGTTTGTCCGTACGCGGCTTCAGTGAAAAATTCATCAAGGACAATCCGGAAGTGGTCAAAGGCTATGCCCGCGCGCTTTACCGGGCCCGGGTATGGATCAATTCTCACCAAAAAGAAGCCAGTGAATTATTTGCAAAGAGGGTAAATTTAAAGCCGGAAGACGTATCCGGACGAATGTATCATCCAGCCCCTGCTATTAATGCGTCGGACATTGAACTTTGGTTTGCCATGTCCGAAGAGCTTGGCCTGTGGAAGAAGGGCGCAATCAAACCTACCGACATTTATACCAACGAATTTGCACCCAAACAATAGTCCGGTTAAGGTCGATGGAAACGCCAACTTCGGCTCACATCACCAATCTAGTCTGGCTGCTTTTTTAACATAAATTTAACCGTAACTTTACCAGCGTGTTAACATTCGCATGCTACAATGTTTATAGAATACATTACATTTGAAAGGGGTCTGAATATGAAAGTCAGACAGTTTTTCTGCGCGCTGGCAGCAGCAGCCATTGTTTCGTCGCCGAGCATTGCATATTTGTCCGGGATTGAGGATGTCGTTGTACATAAACCGGTCAAAAATGTGATTCTCCTAATTCCAGACGGTATGAGTACAGACGGTGTTACGCTGGCCCGATGGTATCGGGGCGGCAAGGCGCTGCATTTGGATGCTATGGCCAGCGGTTTAGTCAGGACGTATTCCGCCGATGCCGCGATCGCCGATTCCGCTCCTGCCGGCACGGCTATGGCAACGGGTCATAAGTCTCACACCGGTTATGTCGGCGTATTGCCTGACGCCAATACGATGCCGGGATTGCCGGCGCTTGCGCCTGAGGATCGGAAACGGCCGGTGGCCTCGATTCTAGAGGCGGCGAAATTGGCCGGTAAGGCTACCGGATTGATTGCCACCAGTGAAATCATGCACGCGACGCCAGCCGATTTTTCGGCTCATGATCCCAGCCGGAAGAATTATGATGCGCTTTCGGAACAGCAAGTATACCAGAATATAGATGTAGTGCTGGGCGCGGGTTCAAAGTTTTTTGAAGCGGCTAACCGCGGTGATCGTGAAGATTTGCTCGCGGTCATTAAAAGCAGGTATCAATACGTTACCCGCCCGGCAGACATGAGACAGGTTTCCAGCGGCAAGCTCTGGGGTATGTTCAGCGAAACCGCGCTGGCCTATGACATGGATCGCGATCCTGCTGCCGAGCCTTCGCTGGCGGAGATGACGCAAAAGGCCATCGACTTGCTGTCGCAGCATCCGGACGGTTTTTTCCTGATGGTTGAAGGAAGTAAAATTGACTGGGCCGCTCATGCCAACGATGCTGTAGGCATTATATCCGACGTCCTGGCGTTTGATGACGCGGTGGGAGCGGCGCTGCGTTTCGCTGCAGCTGACGGCAATACACTGGTTATTGCCGCTACCGACCACGGCAACAGCGGCATTACCATTGGCAACGCCGCTACCACCAACAATTACGATAAGCTGCCGCTGGCCAGTTTTATCGCTCCGCTGCAAAAAGCCAAGCTTACCGGCGAGGGACTCGAAAAAGTTTTAAACGCTGACCGCTCCAACGTGGTTGAGGTAATGGCAGAGTACTTTGGTATTACCGATCTCAGCGCCGCTGAAATTGCGGCGATTAAACAGGCCAAACCCGGTTCGATGAATTATGCCGTCGGTCCGATGATCGGCAAGCGCGCGAATATCGGCTTCACGACCGGCGGGCATACCGGCGGTGATGTGACGCTGTATGTTCATGCTCCCGCCAACCTGACTCAACTTACCGGCACTGTCGAAAACAGCGACATTGCCAAATATATGGCCAAGGCAATACAGGTCAGTCTGGCTGAGACGACCCAAAGGCTGTTTGTCCGGGCGCGGCAAGCATTGGAAGCCAAGGGGGCTAAGGTTGCTTTTGATGCAACCGATGCAAAAAATCCGGTCATTGTCGCCGTTAAAGGCGGCAAAGAAGTCCGCTTGCCGGTCAACAAGAATATCGCCTATGTCAACGGTTCGCCGGTCACGCTTGACGGTGTGACGGTGGTAAGCGGCGGCGTTGCCTATGTGCCGCAAAGCGCAATTGAACTCTTTGACTAACGAGTGGCGTGTAACAAGGGCTAGTGAAGGCTGGCTGATTGTAAAATAATCGAGAAACTGCCAATGGCTGCGTACTGCGCAGCCATTGGCAGTTTTGAAAGGCGTGGGCAAGTATTTTGAAAATCAGCCGGCTTTGGCCTGGTTTTTTGCGCCACTTGCCCATTTTGCATAGCCCGGCGCCGGCTCCTGACTTTTCTGGCTGGCAAAAGCGTTATCCACATAGTGGCCGAAATGTGCAGTATCGGGACACCTGTTGGCGTTATGGTGCTTACACAAAGTCCGGTGTTTCCGGTTTTTTTGACGACAATCCTGCTTTTAAATAAATTCTTGACAGGAATTTTTCATCATGTTACCATTTAAGTAAAAGTTTGTAAGAACAGTGAAAACAAAATATTTTGGAGACAGGTGCCCTTAAGGGCTTAATAGGGAAGACCGGTGCAAAACCGGCGCGGTCCCGCCACTGTAATGGGGAGCAAATCCGAGATAATACCACTGGGCTGAATGCCTGGGAAGGTTCGGATTAGCGAAGATCCGGAGCCAGGAGAACTGCCTGATCTAACAGTCGCCATTTTACCCACGAGCGATGGGGAGGGGATTATATCACATGATCTTTCTGTCCGGCTGCCTGCCGGATTTGTTTATTTAACGAAAGCTTTCATGATAAACAAGCCCTCCTTTATGCTGTCGAAAGGAGGGCTTGTTTTGTAGCATAAGCAATTTCAATGATCAGGCATTTTTGCGGTTTCCTGAAGAAAAATAGACAGGCAAGCTAAGTTTGCCTGCATAGGGGAGTTTATTGTGACACTCATCAATTATAGTGAACCAACACAACCGGATGCAAATAACAATTTACAGGTAACAACACTATACAAGGGGATTCTGGCCGGCAGGTTAGGTGCTCACCCGGACACACTGTGGGCCACGGGAGCATCCTATATTTATCAGACCACACAATTCCCTGCCTCTGAAACCAAATATCACAATTACTATCTCCTGGTCAGGGTGGGCTCCTATTTTGGCGCATGCGCCCATATTCCTCAGCAATTGGACATGCAGGCTGCAGCAGAGCTTTCCGGACTTCCGCTGCATACGGTGCTGAAAGATGAGCGGCTACCTGTGCAAATTGCGGCGATGGATGCGTATCTGGGCGCCATATATCCCCATAAGGATTACTGCACCAGGATGATTGAACTGCCTGCGGGAACGCCGGTTCAAAGGGCTGAAGCGCGGGATGCTCTCATCGCGGAAATGGCCGGCATAAAAGAAAACCAGCAGGTCGCTTTGATTGGAGTGGTCAATCCCCTGGTTCAAGCAATTAAACTCCGCGGCGGGATCTGCCTGCCCTGCGATTTACAGTTAGAGAAAACGCAGTGGGGTGAAGTCGTTGAAAAGGATATGGAGAAAGTTCTCGACCGGGCGGACAGCGTTATTTGTACCGCAATGACGCTGAGCAATGGGACTTTTGACCGAATACTGGCCGTAGTAAGGGCGAGGAAAATCCCCTTGACGGTCTATGCGCAGACAGGCAGCGCCGTGGTAGCCCGGTTTGTAAATCGCGGCGTGACAAATCTGATTGCTGAGCCTTTCCCGTTTACGCAGTTTAACGCGGCCGCATCCCGGGTCTATTGTTACAAAGCGACTGATTAAATATGTTTCAGCAAACACGACTTTGCGAAGAAAGAAGGGGCGAGATGATCAGTAATATATTAGGCGCAATCGGCAATACGCCTATGATTACCATACCGAACAGCAATCAGCCGGATGAAGGGCAGATTTTTTTCAAGTATGAGCGCAACAACCCTGGCGGCAGCATCAAAGACAGACCGGCAATTTATATCATTGAGGAGGCTGAGAAAAGGGGCTTGTTAAAGCCTGGCGGTACGATTATTGAATCGTCAAGCGGCAACTTTGGCATTTCCCTGGCCATGATCGGCGCAGCCAAAGGCTATCATGTGATCATTCTGGTTGATCCCAAAACAACAAGCGCCAATTTGACGCTGTTAAAAAGTTTCGGCGCCGAGGTGATCGTTGTAACCGAACAGGATGATTGCGGGAGTTATCATAAAACCCGCATCTCATTGGCCAACAAAATGGCGGAAGAGATTGATAACGCCTTTCGTCCCGACCAATGCTTTTGTCTGCTGAACGGTGAAGCCCACTATCACAGCACCGCTTGCGAAATTTTGCGGGATTGTTCGGATAAAATTTCGGCGTTTATAGCGCCGGTCAGTACGGGCGGACAATTGGGCGGGATTTCAATGTATTTGAAAGCCCATAAACCTGATGTGCAGGTAATCGGTGTCGATGCCGAGGGCTCGGTGATTTTTGGCGGCGATGCCCATTCCTATCGGATCCCTGGTATCGGACTGGGGTGGACACCGAATAATCTGGTTATGGACTACATTGATTGTGCTTATAAAGTAACAGATGAGCAGGCCTTTCAAACAGCCCGGGCATTTGCCAAAAACGAGGGCATCCTGATGGGGCCGTCAAGCGGCGCTTGCGCATTAGTCGCTCTGAAAGTGGCGCAAACGCTTCCAGCTCAGGACAAAATTGTCTGCATGGTTTCCGATGGCGGCGAGCGGTATATTTCGACCCTGTTCAATGATGAATGGATGATGGAACAAGGCTTTTCCACAGACACGGGCGTAGCGGATATTCGTAAGATCGCCCGGGGCCTGCAGCCGTGGAGTACATGCCCGGCTGACTATTCTAATTACGTCCCGGATTTAAATCAAAGCCTGGCGGTCCCGGAAACAACAAAACGCGTAAACTCTGAAATACTCAGGCAGAGAAAACGTGCGTTGGAGGTTTCCGGCTTATAGAGCTTCACAAGGCTGGAGCGGATTTTACCCATTTCAGTTGAACCAGAATAATATTGCGGAGGTTTTTGGTGAACAAGGTTCTCTCAGTTTTAGCAGCAAAGTGCAAACCGGCGTTCCCGAGCGAGCTGTTTGCTGTAAACGGCTTGGGCAATGGAAATGACCGCTATTGCAGCAAAGGAAGATTTTATGAATAGTCCGTATTTTCGTCTCGCAGGCTTTGCTCTCTCTATTAAAAAGGAGTTGTCCTTAAAAATCCTCCTTCTTCTTATGATTGTTGCCTTCAGTATTTTACAGGCCTTTATGCTGGCCTATGGCACTGCGGGAGTATTCTCCGGCGCGGCCCCAAGCACGATATTTTTTTATTATGCCATAGCGACGGTTTGCATTCTTATCAGGGCAGTTTTAACCGGTAAGCAGGAAGTATACACCAAGAAAATTGCCGGCAGGGCAAAGGCTGTATTGCGCAGTCAACTGGTCAATAAATTGATCGATCTGGGGCCTAAATACCAGTCGCTCAAGCGCTCCGGCCGGCTGCAGTCGCTTGTGACCGACGGGGTAGAGTATGCGGAACCCTATCTGGTCAATTATTTGCCACAGGCGGTTGTGGTCGTGATTTCGTCGTTGTGTATCGGCGGCTATATCTTTTCCTTCGACTGGAAGGTCGGCGTCATTTTGATGATTGCTGTGGTGATCGCGGTCGTCACGCCCCTGCTGCTGATGCCGTTTATAAAAAAAGCGGCCCTGGAATATTGGCAGGGGTATGCCGTACTCAATGCCCAATACATCGATGCCATGCAAGGCATGAATACCTTAAAAGCGCTGAATGCCGTCGACAGGAAAGGCCATGAGTTATACCTGAGCGCCGAATGCTTCCGGAAAAGGCAGCTGCACTGGACCTTTTTTTCGCTGATCTCTTCGGCGACGATTTTTCTGATGCTGGCCGTCGGCAAATATCTGACCGTTGGTGTCGCCACCTTCGATATGGCCGCCGGCATTCTTAACCGGCCGGAGCTTCTGGTTATTTTGTTTTTAGTCATTGAATGCATGCGCCCGATCAGCGATTTGGATCAGGCGTGGCATGCCAGTTATATGGGATTATCCGTAGCGCATGAAATATTTGAGATACTGGATGAACCGGTAACGATTGTCGATGCCCCCCAGGCCCAAACCGGCGGGATGGACGAGGGGTTTCCCCGCATCGCCTTTAAAAATGTTTCATTTCGGTACCCTGCCAGAACGGAATATGCCCTAAAGAACGTATCCTTTACCATTGAGCCGGGGCAATCGGTAGCCATCGTGGGCAAGTCCGGCGGCGGCAAATCCACCATTACCAATCTGCTGCTGCGCTTCTATGATGTGGAGGAAGGCAGCATCACGATCAACGGAACCGATCTGCGTGATTATTCGCTCGAATACCTGCGGAGCAAGATCGCGATTGTCTTTCAGGACACCTATTTGTTTTACGGCACTGTCGCGGAAAATATCGGGATGGCGGCTGAACATGCCCGGGAAGAAGAGATCATAGACGCCGCCAAAATGGCCAATGCCCATCCTTTTATTATCAGGATGAAAAATGGTTATCAGACGCTTGTCGGTGAAAGGGGGGCTACTTTGTCGGGCGGCGAAAAGCAAAGAATCGCCATTGCCAGAGCCATATTGAAAAATGCGCCGGTGTTAATCCTGGACGAGGCAACATCCAGTGTGGATGCCGCCAATGAACACATGATCCAGTCAACAATCGGCAAACTTGCCCAACGGTATACAAGCTTGATCGTGGCCCACCGCTTATCGACAATCCGCAATGTTGAGCGTATTTTTGTCTTCGATCAGGGCGTATTAAAAGAATATGGCTCCCATGACGAGCTGATTGCAAAAAATGGCGCCTATAAGCAATTGCTTGAAGCGCAAGCCATTATGGAGGAAGAATGATATGCCGGCAAAAAAGATGAACCGGATGGAGCTATTGGCCGAATTGGCCGGTACATTAAAAGGCTATCGGCTGAAAACCGCAGGCAATATCGGTTCCGGGATTGCGTCTGAAGCGTTTACGCTGCTCTCTGCCGGAATCAGCGCTTATATGGTGGCGCTGGCGCTGCAGGGAACCTTGGACGAGAGCAGCAACAAGCTATTCATCCTGTTAGCGTTCAGTATTTTGGGTTTTGCCGTATTCCGGTATCTGGAAAGCCTGCTGTCCCATGACGTGGCCTTTCATATCCTTGTTGACTACCGGGTAAAGCTGTATTCGGCATTTGAAAAAATTTGTCCTGACATTTTGTTGAACAGCAAATCGGGACAGCTTTCGGTAACTTTGATGAATGATGTGGAAATACTGGAGTGGTTTTTCGGTCATACCGTCGGCTCGATCGTCGCTACTTTGGCCATTGTTCTGGGCATCCTGGGTTTCCTGGCCTGGCTGCATCCGCTGCTGTCGCTGGTGATGATCATCAGTATGGCCGTGATTTTTACGATCCCCTTTTTATTGAAAGGTACCGCGGATAAGCAAGGACTGCTCAACCGTTATAAACTTGGCGACGCCAATTCCGTGACCCTGGAAGGATTAAACGGGGTTAAGGAAATATTGGCCCTTAACTACAAGGAGCGTTATAAGCAAAAAAACGATGCGTTTATGGAGCAGTTGACCGATTCCCAGGTGGATTACACCAAAAGGCAGGGCAAAGAAGGCGGACTGCTGCTGACTGCGGCCGGAGTTGCAGCGATTGCGATCAATATCACGGCGATCCTGCTGGTGCTCCATGGCAAGCTGTCGCTGGAATGGTTTGCCGTTGTGGGTACGACCATCTGGCTGGCCTTTAATCCGGTGTTGGCCTTGTGTGACAAGGCGCGGTCCTTTGGGATTATTTTTGCGTCGGCGACAAGAGTTTCCGATATTCTACACGCCCAGCCCCTGGTCAAGGATACCGGCCGGGATATCCCTGTGGCGGCGATAAAACCGTATATTGATTTCGATCATGTTTCCTTCCGGTATAAAAATGCCGGCCAAAATGCCGTTTCCGATGTTTCGTTTCAGATCAGGGCAGGAGAACTGATAGCCTTTGTCGGGGAATCCGGCGCCGGCAAAACAACCTGCACCAATCTTTTGATGCGCCTGTGGGATGTGAGTGAGGGCAGCATCCGGATCGGCGGTCATGATCTGCGGGCGCTGTCGCTGCATACAGTCCACTCTGTAATCAGCGCTGTTTTGCAGGACGTTTATATGTTCAATGTTTCAATTATGGAAAACATCAGGCTTGGCAATCCCGCTGCTGCCGACGGCCAGGTCATTGAGGCGGCCAAGCAGGCCCAGGCCCATACTTTTATTTGTGACTTTGAGGATGGCTACAATACGATCGCCGGCGAGCGCGGCGCCCAGCTCTCGGGCGGACAACGCCAGCGAATCGCGATTGCCCGGGCAATATTGACAAACGCCCCTATTTTAATTTTCGATGAAGCCGTATCCAATCTGGATACGAAAAGCGAAATGGAAATTCAGCATACCCTCCGCGCCTTGGCCCAAAAACGGACGATTGTTATGGTGGCGCATCGCTTGTCGACGATCGCGATAGCGGACAAGCTGATTGTTTTTGAAAACGGACAGGTGGTCCAAACAGGCACGCATGAAGAACTGATCAGCAAAGACGGTTGTTATAGAAAGCTCGTAGCTTCGCAACTGCAAAAGAACTGAAAGAGGAGTGTATCCATGCAAAAACTATTCGTACTCATGTCCATTTGGCTGATTGTTCTGATCTCCGGCTGCGGTTCCAATGAGGCCGGCACAGCCGCTAACCCGCAGCAACTGATCGTCGGCGACCGGTCCGTGGCGCTAAGCCTGGATCCCACAGGATCTACGGATTCCAACTATCTGGTCAAAATCGGTGCGGGCGAAATGTTGTTCAAGGTTGATGCAAACGGTGTTGTTCAGCCCTGGCTGGCGACAGGTGTCGAACAGATTGATGCGACCCATTGGAAAATCAAACTGAGGGACGGCGTGAAATTCTGGAGCGGGAAAGATGTGGATGCCGATGCCGTGGTTGCTTCACTGGAGCGTTCAAGAAAGCTGGATACCAAGGCGCAGTCCTATTTAAACGGAATGAATATCAGCAAGGTGGACGCTGATACCGTCGGCATAGCCACCGCTATAGCCAATATGACGGTTCCCCTGAATCTGTCTAATTTTCAGCTGATTATACACAATGCCGAGAAAAGCTATAAATCCGCCGAAGCTACAGACTTTACCGGTATGTATCGCATCCAGGAGTATATTCCCAATCAGAAGATGGTTTTGACAATCAATGAAAACTACTGGGGGACAAAACCGGTCATCCCCCGGGTTGTGTATGAGCAGATCACTGACGACCAGGCGAGAACGTTAGCCGCACTAAGCGGCCGGTATCACATTATGCTGAATATTCCTACGGCCAGTATCAAGCAATTTGAAGATAATAAAACCGTATCGCTTGTTTCTCAGCCGACAGACAGCGCCCAAACCATTTATCTGAATCTCCGGCAGCCTCAACTGCAAGACAGGCGTGTAAGGCAAGCCTTAAGCTGGGGCCTGGACCGCGATAAGCTGATTTTGTTTGGGGCCGAGGGCCACAGTTCCCCCATCACGACCTGGATTGGGGCGAGTCCGCAGTATTCCGACGCCAGGAATTTGTATTACGATAAATACGATTTGGCAAAGGCCGGAGCCTTGCTGGACGAGGCCGGGTGGCTGTCGGCAAGCGACGGTTTCCGTTATAAGGAGGGGCAGCCGTTGACGGTTCGCTTGATGACATGGGGCACGGAAAAGCTCCTGGGAGAGGCGATTCAGGCACAGTGGACAGCGCTTGGGATCAAGGCGGAGGTTGCTCATGGGTCTTATAACCAGATCATGACTGCCCGGGATACCGGAGATTGGGACGCATCGATTGAAGCGTGGTCGACTTTCGGCAACGCTGCAGCCTTGTTAAATGCGCAATACGCTCCGGGCGCCAGCGGGAATTATGGCGGCTTTAACGATGAAAAAACAATTGCTTTGCTGGAGCAACTGAGCAAGACGTCCAACAAGGAAGAGCATCACGCTCTCGTCCTGCAGCTGTCCAAGCATGTGGCCGAGCAATCTCCGGCGATATACCTCTTCCCCCGACCGGGAGTTACTGCGATCAGCCGCTCGCTCCAGGGCTTTGCTCCCCACTTTAGGCAGATCGAAAATGTTGTCACCGCTGACTTGAGAATTACGGAATCATAACAATCAGTGCTGACATCTCCATGTTCGCGTTGTTCCTGTTGTTAGCTGTCTGTAACGCGCAGGCTTGGCAAATGATCCTGCAGCAACAGGGGGGAGGCAATTTGTATAAAAATAAGCTGATCAGCTGGACAGGCTCGGTTTTGATTACGCTGTTTCTGTCTACGATTCTTATCTTTGTTTTAATCCGCCTGGCTCCGGGTGATCCGGTAACGCTGTTTCTGGGACAGCCTAGCGACATGCCCCTGGTAAATACGCCCGCCTATGAAGCCCGCGTAATAGAATTGCGCCAGGAACTGGGGCTGAATCAGAATATTTTTGTTCAATACGTCAATTGGATGAAGCGTTTGCTGCGACTCGACCTGGGGACATCGATCTATACGGGACGGCCCGTCGCGGTGGAAATAGGCGAGCGGCTGCCTGCAACATTGATGCTTTCGGTGACGGCCCTGCTGCTTCAAATTGTTTTGGGCATTGTGTTCGGCATTATTTCGGCAGTTAGGGCCGGCAAGCTTGCAGACAGTGTTATTCGCTTTGTCTGCGTGTTTTTTGCCTCCCTGCCCGGCTTTGTCATCGGTCTGGCCTTGCTTTCGGTTTTTGCCGTAAACTTTCATTTTTATGAAATCAGCAGCAGTTCGGAATTGCACAGGCTGTGGCTGCCTGCCGTCACCTTGGGGCTGATTGGCGCGCCTCAGCTGACCCGCATGGTTCGCGCCAGTATGCTTTCAGAATTTGGTCAAACCTATATCACCGCGACGCTTTCCCGGGGACTTTCGCGGCGGCATGTTGTTTTGTACGCCTTGAGAAATGCGCTGATACCAATTACGACGATGATCTCCCTTACTTTTGCCACCCTAATGGGCGGGTCGGTTGTCATTGAGAGTATTTTTGCCTGGCCCGGAATCGGCGATTATGCGATGACCAGTGTCATGCGTAAGGATTATCCTGTTATTCAGGGCTATGCCGTGATTACGGTTTCGATCGTGGCGGTGATCAATTTAATTGTCGATTTGATTTATACGCTGCTTGATCCTCAAATCGGCAGCAAAGGAGGCGCAGAAATTGGAAAAACACCGGTTTAAGCGGTGGCAGGTTTGTCTTACTCTGGGAATGATTATTCTTTGCGGCATGATCATTTCGATCGCAGGCGCCTCCTTTTTCAGTCTATACAGCCCCGTTGAACAGAATGCCGCCATTCGCCTTGAAGCGCCAAGCTATGAACATCTGTTAGGAACCGATCATTTTGGGCGCGATATGCTGTCGAGAACCCTGCATGGGGGAAAAACGACTTTGGTTTCCACTACCGCGGCCTTGACCGCGGCCTTGACGATCGGCCTGTTTATCGGCCTGTTGACGGGCATGTTTCATGATACACTGATCGATATTGTCTTTATCCGTATCATTGATGTGCTCATGGCCTTCCCGTTTATCGTTCTTGCCATGGTTGTCACCGCGCTATTCGGTATAAGCCTTACCAATCTATTGCTGGTGGTTGTAGCGGTATGGTGGGTTCCCTTTGCGCGGCTGACCAGGAGCATTGTGCTTCAGGCAAAAAATGATACTACCGTTGAAGCCGCCCGGGTTCTTGGCGCAAAAAAACATACCATTGCAGTGCGGGAGTTGCTGCCCAAAGCGATTGCCCCGGTGCTGATTCAAGCCACCTTTGAAATGGGCAACCTGGTTTTGTCAATCTCCGCGCTTTCCTTTTTAGGTTTGGGCGCGCAACCGCCAGCACCCGAATGGGGCAGTATGCTGGCCGATGGACGGGCCCAGTTTCTGGAGGCTCCTCACATCCTGATGGGGCCGGCAATTTTTATCATTTTTACGGTATTGGCATTAAACCTGATTGGGGAAGGCCTCCGGGACTGGCTGGATCCTTTTGAAATTCTCAGGATATAGGTGATTGATGGTGAAAAACAGTGATCATTTGATTTTAGGCATAACTGATTTGCAGGTTTCCTATTGGCAGAACCGCCGGATCAGCAACATTCTCAAGGGAATAACCTTTGATTTAAAGGAAGGCGAGATCCTGTCCATTTTAGGCGAAAGCGGCTCGGGAAAATCAACGGTTGCCAAAGCCATTACCGGTCTTTTACCGCCCTCCGCCACCGTTGACGGAAAAATGAACATTCGCGGTGAAGCGGAAATCATGCTTGCAGATAAAAATTTTAACTGGAAGCCAATACGCGGCAAAAAAGTGGCGACAATTTTTCAGGATGCCAAACAGTCGCTCAATCCGGTCATGAAAATCAAGGATCAGTTCCAGGAAACGCTATGCTACCATCAGATTGCCGCCCGCGAAGAGGCGGCCGTACTCATGGAGCGCACCCTGGAGAGGCTGAATTTTTCCGATAGCGGCCGGGTCTTAAATTCGTACCCATTCCAGCTAAGCGGCGGGATGTGTCAAAGAATCTGCATTGCAATGGCAATATGCCTGAACCCTGCTGTTTTGCTGGCAGATGAACCAACCTCCGCCCTTGACACGGTCAGTCAAAGAGAGGTTCTTGCCCTGCTGAAAAAAATCCAGCATGATTTTAACCAGACCATCCTGTTTATTTCTCATGATATCGCTGTCGTAAATGCAGTCAGCGACCGGATCATTGTCTTGAATGAAGGGAATATTGTGGAACAGAGCACACCGGCAGAACTGTTTTCCAAGCCTCAGGATGAATATACGAAAAAGCTGATCAATGCCCGCAATTTCCCTTTTACCTGTGAAAGAGGACAAGCTGTTTCAAGCCATGAACCAATCCTCAAAATCGTGGAATTGGAAAAAAGCTTCCAGACAAGCAAGCCGGTTTTAAGTCAAGTCAATCTTTCGCTTCACCCGCAAGAAATATTGGGTATTTTAGGACAAAGCGGCTGCGGCAAGACAACCCTTTCCCGCTGTATTGTCGGATTAGAGCGGCTGGAAAAGGGGAAAATACTTTATAAAGACGTAAACATCGGTGCGCTTACAGGGAAAAGAAGACGAGAGATTTGCAGGCATATCCAGTTGATTTTTCAGGATGCCAGAGCCAGCCTGAATCCAAGATACACGGCCGTTCAGCTTGTTTCCGAGCCGCTGCAATATTTGCAAACCGTTCCGCACAGTGAAAGAAACGATTTGGTAAAATACTATTTGAACGCAGTCGGAATCAGTGGCGACATGCAGCACAGACGGCCGCCGCAGTTAAGTACGGGTCAGTGCCAACGGGTTGCAATCGCCCGGGCCCTGATTTTAAAACCGGATGTTTTGATTTGTGATGAAGCCGTCTCGGCGTTGGATATGAGCATTCAGCGCCAAATACTTGAACTGCTGCAGGCGCTTCACGCCCAATTCAAATTCAGCATCCTGATGATTTCCCATGACATCCGGGTGTTGCGTTCTTTCTGCCATCGCATAGCCGTAATGAATAATGGCTGCATTTGTGAAATATGCCAGGGTGGAGAGGCGCTGAATAGCAGCAAGCATCCCTATACACGCTTACTGCTATCCTGTGAAAGTGCTTTGGAGCAGCTTTCTTCGATATAGGGGAAATGTCAGAACCATTTCAAGTAGGTTACGGCCCTCCCTTTTTGTTTCTCTAATCGAAATTTAAGTAATATTTTAATTAAATATTGAAGGATAAAAATAAATAGTTCAATTAAAATAGGAATTATTGGAGATTATAAGGTGCAACGCCTTTCTCACAAAGCGACCAACGAAGCGTTAAATCACTGTGCGGATTACTTAAATAATTAATTTAGAACTACAGTGGTTTCCTGCAAAATCGTTGTGTCTGAACGGATAAGCAAAGTTGCTGGATTATGGTGGGCACCAGGAGTATATGAGAGCATGACGGGTATAGCCACATTGTTTCAACCACAACTAAGCTCCGTGCCTGCCAATCCACATGAACTGATAGTAGCATATTTGGCTTGTTCCAAAGAATTTCATTCATCGAAATAGTATGAAGGTACTCTGGACGCTTCGTTGTCTGGCCGGCTTTCAGAGCAACCGCGCACTAACAACAGAAGCATGGTCGGGTCCCCGGAGGGAACGACCATGCTTCTGTTGTTATTTTATAGTGGTTACCGTGCCTTCCTTGCGCGGCGGGGCGGTCGGTGTAGCACCGGCATTGTAGCCGAGGGCGGCTGAGCCGAAAATGGTATAGCCCTCGGGAATCTTTAGCTCCTGGTTCAAGGCCTGGCCTTCTTCCGAGGTGAACAATTGGCGCAGGGAGTGAACCCAGACCGAACCTACGCCCAAAGCATGGGCAGCCAGTTGAATATTGCCTAAGGCAAGACTGGCATCCGGTTCGGGCGCGATTGATTTTTGATCGCCTGCAACGATAATCAGAGTAGGAGCATGATAAAAGGGGCTGAAGTTTTCCGCTTTGGCTCTTTCCACATAAGCGGGGTTGCCAGATTGCAAAAAAATGTTTCGGATCGCTTTACTAATCCGGGTTAACAGGTCCGAGTTCTGGACTACAGTAAAATGCCAGGACTGCTGGTTAGCGGCACTTGGGGCAAATTGGCCGGCCTTAATGATGGTCTCCAACTCGCTGGCCTTGATTTGGTCCGGTTTAAAATTCCGGATGCTCCTGCGTTCTAACAGGGCGGTTATTACTTCACTCATAATCTGTCCTCCCAGTATATATTTTTGGGGCGACGGCAAATATACCTATCGCTTGTTGCCTGAAAAAACAAAAAACCAATATTTGACGCTATTCCTGGACGGAATAAGGAAAAATATTAGCCTCCATATTGTAATGGTCAACTAAACTGACAATCTCATATTGTATTATTTGAATTATACAGTAATTTCCAAAAGAATGCAAGTGACAATATCAGTGCCTTTTTGGCAGCAGAGTTTGCCATGCTTGGCGTTATGATTATAATAACAAAGAGTTTATTATCGAGGATATAGACGGATGCTGGATTGCTTTTGGAATAAAGCAATCATATTATGGAACATTGCTAGACAGGATAAAAATTTATTATGGCAGCTTTTAAGATGCCTTTGCCACTGTTCAAGTAAACATGTTTGGCGGAAGCAGTAAAAGTAATGGTATCATCTGTATGCAGAATAAAGGTTTCATTGTTAACATCTAGCGTTAATTGACCATCTAAAACCATTAAATATTCCTGAGACTTTTCAGGGTGTCCCACAGAAGTATATCTACATCCTTCATCAAGTTCCATTTGAAAAAGTTCAAAATTACGATGGGGCGGAGGACATAGGGGACGTTCCTTTTTTGTCAACATGTTACAATGTGTCAAAAAAGGAACGTCCCTAATTGTCTAACTAATTGTCTAATTGTCCAAAAAGAATGCTGGCGGCTCTGGAGCTTCCCGGATGATTTGTTTGAAAAGGCGCTGCAAATTCAGACTCGCGATTTATAAGCAAGCCGGAAATGCGCTAACGGTTAATATCCTTTGCCTGGCGAAAATCCTTCCCAAAATGAAGCGTTAACTTGCTTTCCGGCGTGTTCATGGGCGATCTTCTTGGTGAAGGCGGCAAAATTCTGTCGCATCGAATATAAGGAACCGGTGTAGAAGAATTGCAGCGCTTAGCAATAATAAAAAATATTTTTAAAATAGTTTCGAAAAACGGCAGGAATCATAAAATAAAGAGAGAAGTTATTGATAATAGATATTAATTAATGATAAATTTAGATAATGGCTATAGATAATAAGAAAGAGGTGTTTCGTATGATGATCTATACCCGCGGCGGCGACCAAGGCCAGACTAGTTTGCTGGACGGTACCCGCGTTCCCAAGCACAGTGCCCGAGTAGACAGTTACGGCACCATTGACGAACTCAATTCTACTTTGGGTTTTGCCAAAAACTTCGTGGAAGACGCTCAAATCAGAGAGCAGCTTCACATTATCCAGCGAGAATTGTTCGCGGTGGCCGCTGAATTGGCTGATCCATCGGGCCGGGAGTTTTCCTCCAAACTGACGGGAGAACACATTACCCGTTTTGAGAGCTGGATCGACGTCTATGTCGCCCGCCTCAATCCCGCCGCCAAATTTATCGTGCCCGGCAGCAGCAAGGCCTCCGGTGCTTTGCACATGGCCCGGACCGTTTGCCGGCGAGCCGAGCGCCTGATTATTGCACTGGCCGAACAGGAGCCGGTCAATCCGTTGCTGCTCAAATATGTCAACCGCCTTTCGGATGTGCTGTACACTCTGGCGCGAACGGTGGAGGAAGAGCAGGAGCTCATGACCGAATACAGCACCAAGCCGCTGCAGTAAAGCGGTGTTCCTGATACTCTTAGAATCCCGGAAAAGTAGGTGGGCCTAAAGTAATAAATATTTGAGAACGGCTTTCGCTACGCCACTCATTTGTTCACCGAAAGGACAAATTTAATATTGACATTTATTATACATTAATTTATGCTATAAATAATAATATACAATAAACAAGTTGGCCGCAGAAAACCGGAGACTATTTTGGTCTCCGGTTTTCTGCGTTTTTGTTTTGGCGGCAATGCACCGTTGGGGATTGCCGCCGCCGGTGTAAGTAATACCAGGAAAGGAGAAATGCTGTGTTTAACTTTAGTATGCCGGAATTAGGTCTTATTCTGATTATTGCCCTTGTTGTGTTTGGGCCGGGGAAATTACCTGAATTAGGTAAGGCGCTTGGCAGGGGACTACAGGAGTTCCGGCGGGCGACCAGTGGGGCGACGGCAGGGGAAGAAGCCAAACCGCCAGGCCGGGAAGCGGAAAAAAGCTAAAAGGTTTTAAAGTGTATTTTTAAAATACGGGAGGAAGGATTGTGTCAGACCAAAACGTATTATGGAAACGTCCTGTTACCCGGCGGAAATTTCTGACTTTAGGAGTGGCAGCAGCCGGATTGGCAACAGGCAGTTATTTATTTTGGAAAGATGGATTTACTTTAACGTCATTTTCCGGCGAAACAGCGGTAGATGAAAAAATTGTGCGTACTTCCGGTAGTCATAATTGCGGGGGACGGTGCCTGATTCAGGTTCATGTCCGGGATGGCCGGATTGTACGGATTTCCACGGAAGATGATATTCCCGATACACCGCAAAAGCCGCAACTGCGCGGTTGCTTGCGCTGCCGTTCCTACCGGGAGCGGCTGTATCATCCCGATCGTCTTAAATATCCGATGAAGCGGGTTGGAAAACGGGGGGAGGGAAATTTTGAGCGCATTACCTGGGATGAAGCTCTGGATACCATTGCCGGCCATACCCAACGGATTCGGCAGCAATATGGCCCGGACGGCATCTATATACAATACGGGTGGGGGAACTCCGGAAGAGTATCTGAAAGAGTATGGATGGAGCGGCTGCTGGGGCTGCAGGGCGGATATTTGTCCTACTACGGAAATTATAGTACCGCCTGCACACACATGGCTACACCTTACACCTATGGTACGACAAATACGGGAAATAACCGGGAGGATTGGTTAAACTCCAAAGTAATTATTTTATTAGGCTGGAATCCGGCTGAAACTATCCATGGCACAAATACAACCTATTATTTAAAAAGGGCAAAGGCAGCCGGAGCGAAAATCATCACAATTGATCCGATTTATTCCAATACAGCAATCAGCTTAGCCGATCAGTGGATTCCCATCCGGCCGACAACCGACAGTGCTTTGCTTGATGCTATGGCGTATGTCATGATTACCGAGGACCTTCATGACCAGAAATTCTTAGACCAATATTGCCTGGGTTTTGATGAAGACCATATGCCGCCCGGCATTCCGGCCGGAAATTCCTATAGAAGCTATGTGCTAGGTGACAGCGAGGACAATACGCCCAAGACGCCTGCCTGGGCGGAAGCCATCACCGGCATACCGCAGGAGACCATTATCCAGCTGGCGCGTGAATATGCCACCAATCGGCCGGGGGCGTTGATTGAGGGCTATGGTCCACAGCGGCATGCTTATGGTGAACAGGTAGTGCGCAGTGGAATAGCTCTGGCAGCCATGACTGGAAATGTCGGTGTAAAAGGCGGCTGGGCGTCAGGCAGTGGTTATCAGGCCCGGGGAAACTTCGTGGCATCCATTCCGGCGGCCAATCCTCATAAAGCACAAATTTCAGTATTCAGCTGGCCGGATGCAATTGTGCGCGGTAAGGGAATGGGTTCTGAGTTAAGTGTGAAAGGGGCAAGACAATTAAACTCCAATATAAAATTGATATTTAATTTAGGCGGCAATTGTTTGGTAACGCAACATGCTGATAATAACGGCACAGCCAAAATACTGGCGGATGAGAATTTGGTGGAATTTCTGGTTGTAAGTGAACAGTTTCTGACACCCAGCGCTAAGTTTGCCGATATTCTTTTACCGGCGGATAACATGATGGAACGTGATGATATTGTTACACCCTGGGGTTGGGGCGATTACGTTCTATATATGAACAAAGCGGTTGATACTGTGTTTGAATGCCGTAACGGTTATGACTGGATTAGTGATCTTGCCGGCAGACTGGGACTTAAGGAGAAATTTACCGAAGGACGGACTTTAGAGCAGTGGCTGCGTTACCTGGTGGAGGAAACAGCGAAAAAGAATCCCGGCTTTCCCTCTTACGAAGAGTTTACGAGGAACGGGGTTTACCGCTGGGAGCATAAGGAGCCGGCAATTGCCTTCCAAAAACAGATTGAAGATCCGCAAAACAATCCGTTTCCAACACCTTCAGGAAAAATTGAAATTTTTTCGTCCCGCCTGTGGGATATGAAAAACCCCCGCGAAATTCCCGCTGTGCCCAAGTATGTGCCGGCCTGGGAAGGACCGGAAGATCCGCTGCGGGAAACATACCCGCTGCAATGCATCGGTCACCATTATAAACGGCGGGTGCATTCGGTGTTTGATAATGTAGACTGGATGGAGGAGGCCGGCAGGCAGGAAGTATGGGTGAATGCGCTGGACGCAGCGGAGCGTGGGCTGAACGATGGCGAACTGGTAAAAGTGTATAATGACAGAGGCATTATTGTATTGCCGGTTAAGGTCACTTCCCGGATTATGCCAGGTGTGGCATCGGTACCGCAGGGCGCCTGGTGGATGCCGGACGCTGAGGGCGTGGACCGGCGGGGAAGTATTAATACTTTGACAAAATATCACCCGACACCGTTGGCCTTTGGCAATCCGACCCATACCAATTTAGTGCAAATTACAAGGGCTTGAAAGGTTTGTGATGCGATATGGCGAAACAACTGGCTTTTTATTTCGAACAGAAACATTGCGTAGGTTGTAAAACCTGTCAGATTGCCTGCAAAGACAAGAATAATCTGGCGGTGGGTCAATTGTTCCGGCGGGTCAGTGAGCAGGAGGGCGGCACTTACGAAAAGAGGGGCGCTGCAGTTATTCCCAGGAGGGTCTATGCTTTCTGGCTGTCGATTAGCTGCAACCATTGTGTAAACCCGGCATGCGTGGAGCATTGCCCAACTGCGGCATTGCAAAAAAGAGCGGCAGACGGGATTGTTCACATTGATCAGGAGAGATGCATTGGCTGCCAGACCTGTATTAAATATTGTCCTTATGGCGCGCCGCAGTTTAATCCCGACACCAATAAAGTTGGCAAATGCGACTTTTGCCGGGACCTGCTGGCAGAGGGAAAAGAGCCGGTCTGCGTATCTTCTTGCCCAGTGCGGACACTGGGGTACGGTACGCTGGATGAACTAAGGGAAAAATATGGAGCGCTCAATCAGACCAAAGGCCTGCCCAATGCCACGATTACTCAGCCGGCATTGGTGATTACTCCTCACCGGCATGCCATTTCGGGTTAGGGTAATTGGGCGAGAAAGGCACGCGCCTTTGCCGGCGTTGCTGCAGAGCGAAAGTCATATTGAAAAAATAGAGAGAGAGGCGAGGAAACGTGAAATATTTGCAAACAGTGCGCACAGTGCATCTATGGTTAGGTTTAATCATTTCGCTGTTTTTATTGACAGAGGCCTTCACCGGTTTAATTCTTTCCCGGCCGGCACTTATTGGAGCTGGAAAAGCAACTCACTCACAACATTCACAGCTTTTGACCGGAGAAGTCAAAAGTCCTGCCGGCCTGAATCAGAATTTAACTGAAGAAGAGGCGCGAACAGCGGCGGAACAGGCCAAGCTGGTATCCGGCGACGTAAGTTCTCTCGTTTTTCTCAAGCAGTTGCATCAGGGGATCATTTATAACAATACTTTTCGCTGGTTGGTTGAGCTTGTCGCGGTCAGCATCATTATTCTTACCCTGACAGGTATTTATCTTTCTGTTCCTTTTCTCAAAGTTCAATTTACAAAAAACAGTTTGGTAAAGAACGCTGTCGATAAAAGACCATTGTGATACGGTTTTAAATAAGGAGCAGTGCTTATGGACAATGTTAAACAGTGGTTAAGCGCAAGAAGATTCATCTATTCTTGGTTGGCTCTTTGTTACCGGGGCGAGGTGAAAGCGGGGCTGGACATTTTATCGAATACAGCAATTATGCGGGAATTGAGCGGATATCAACGGCAGCCGGCGATTGTGGATGGAGCCCGTAAAATAATGCAAGAAATGAATGAACAAAAAAACAACGATAAGTACACGGAATTATTGGCCTCTGATTGTCAGCGGTTATTTGTCGGCCCCGGCCCTGTATTGGCGCCGCCATGGGAATCGGTGTACCGGACCAGGGACAAGCTGTTGTTTGGCGAGCCTGACGATGCAGTACGGAAAATTTATCTTCGTGAAGGGCTGGTGGTCAACCAGGCGGAACCTGCCGATCATATTGCTCTGGAATTAGCGTTTATGGCGCGGGTGGGTGCAGTGGCTCAGGAAAATAGTGAAAATACGGTGGAAATTATGAATATACAATGTTCCTTTTTAAAGGAACATTTATTGTCATGGGTTCCGGATTGGCAAAAAGATGTGACCTGCAATGCGGAGACCCATTTCTGGTCTGGGTTGGCAATGATAACGAAAGGGTGGATTGTCGATGATTTTGCGGAATCGTGTGAGTATAAGCAATGCATAAGGGTTTGAACAGGAAAATCAGACACAAATTGAAGTGCATCGTGACGGTCGCCGTTAGGTTGGAACCCAATTCGGCAGGTGTGGGCAAGTCTATTGCCGGTATGCGGAAATACGGCATTTTGCGCGGGAAGATATACAGGGAATAGCCGATTTTCTGGTCATTGGTTCAGTAGTCGGGCGGGGAGGTGATGTTATGGCAATCTTATTGGAGCAGGCTTGTAGCCTTTTGCAGGAAAACTCACGTCAAATGCCTGTGGTTGAATTGCCGTTAGCTGCGTGTTACGGACGGATACTGGCGCAGAATACTGCCGCCGATATTGATTTTCCGCCGTTTGCCCGTTCACCGCTGGACGGTTATGCCGTACGGTTTGCCGACGTTAAACACGCAACAGCTGATTGTCCGGTTAGTCTCGAAGTTATAGATGATGTGCCGGCCGGTATGGTGCCCAGGACTGCGGTTAGAGCGGGGACTGCGGTCAGAATTATGACCGGGGCGAAAATTCCCGCCGGCGCTGATGCTGTAATCAGACTGGAGGATACCGTTACGGTGAATGGATTTATTAACATTATCACGGCGGCCGGGGCCGACCGGAATATTTGCCGCCAGGGGGAAGAGTTTAAACAGGGAGCGGTGCTTCTAACGCCAGGCAGTGCTTTGCGGGATGGCGCACTAGGTATCCTGGCCATGTTTGGGCAGGATAAACCCAGAGTGTATGAAAAGCCCAGGGTGGCGATATTAGCAACAGGAACGGAAATAGTTGCCGTCAATCAGTTGGTGGAACCGGGTAAAATCCGCGATTCGAACAGCTACATGCTGGCGGCGAAAGTGCTGGAAGCAGGCGGCGAACCGGTGCTGCTGGGGCAGGTTCGCGATAATATAGATGATATTGAACAACGACTTGAGCAAGCAGCTGATATTGATCTGTATTTAACCACCGGCGGAGCTTCGGTTGGCGATTATGATCTGATGAGGCCATTGTTTGAACGCCTGAGCGTCAGACCACTGTTTAGCCGGGTAGCCATCAAACCGGGCATGCCGGTACTGGCCGGCTGCTGGCGGGACAGGTTGTTGATCGGCCTGTCGGGAAATCCGGCGGCCGCGGGGGTCTCCTTTGAGCTGCTGATCAGACCGCTGGTGCGCCGGATGGCCGGCGTCAGGCAGATTGAGCGGCCCCGGGCAGCGGCTGTATTACAGCAGAAGCTGGTGAAAACGGGGCCGGTGCGCCGGTTTGTCTGGGCGGAGTGTATCTTCGACAATGGCCGGCTGGCAGCCAGACCGTTGTTGCTGCAAAGCAACGGCATGATGGCCGGCCTGTTGGAGGCCAATGCGCTGCTGGATATTCCGGCGTTCAGCCCGCCGCTGGTTGCCGGTGCTACCGTTGCAGCCTTGCTGCTGTAGGTACTGGAGAGTATAAATAAGTGAGTCCGTACCGATTCATACAGTACGGACTCTTTTTCCGGGCATTAGGCGTCCGGCGGCCTGCTGATTGTTAATTACAATCGGAATTTAGCAATTGCGGACTGTAAAGCATCGGCAAGTTCGGCCAGATTTTGGCTCGAAGCGGCAATTTGCTGCATTGAGGCGGATTGCTCTTCCGTTGCTGCTGAAACTGTCTGGGCCTCGGATGAAGCATTTTGGCTGGCCAAGTCAATCTTGTGGATGGATTCAACCAAATCCTGATTGCCGGCGGCCATCTGCTGAACCGATTCTGAGATAGCCTGTATCTGCTTGGATATAGTATGGATTTTTTTCACTATATCTTCAAAAGTTTCTCCGGTAGTATGTACAAGCGAAATTCCCGTCTGAATGCCGGCAGTGCCGTTTTGGGTGATATGGACAACCTCATTGAGATTGGATTCATTTTTGGCGGCCAGTTCATTTATTTTACCGGCGGCGCGGCCGGATTCCTCGGCAAGTTTGCGTACTTCCTCGGCTACTACGGCAAAGCCTCTGCCTTGCTCACCAGCTCTGGCCGCTTCGATGGCGGCATTGAGGGCCAGTAAGTTAGTCTGTCCGGCAATGGAAGAAATAAGGGTGACAATTTCCCTGATTTCCCGGGAGCTTTTGCTTAGCTCCATGATGGTGACCTGAGTTGTATCGGTACTCTTGCCAATGGCACTCATCTGTTCAACCGCCTGATTTAGCGTATTGCGGCCTTGATCCGCCTCCTGGGCAGCGACGGCTGCAATTTGCGACAGTTCTTGTGTTGCCTGGGAAATCTGCTCCATTTTTGTTTTCATCTGCTGCGAACTTATTGTAATCTGATTAACGGCCGTCACCTGATCCTCTGCACCACGGGCAATTTCCGTGATAGATGCCGCCACCTGATTGGCGGCATCTGCCGATTGCTGGGCGCTTGCCGTCAGTTCTTCACTGGAGGCGGCCAGTTGTTTCGACTGAGAGAGAACCTTGGCGACCAGTTCGCGCAAACTGCTCCGCATATCGCGAAACCCCCGGGCCAGCTGACCAATTTCATCATGTGAGTTAACTTTGACTTCCTGGTCGCGCAAATCTCCCTGGGCCAACAGCAGGCATTCATTGCGAATGAAGGTAATTGGCCGGGCAAGCAGGCTGCTGATCCACAGGATGAAGCCGCCTGCCAGGCCGAGACAGACAAGCGTGCCAGCTAACATGGATCGGGTCAGGGCGGTCAGGGCCTGTTCAGCTTCCGCTGCCGGTGCTGTTACAACCATGATCCATTGCCTGTCGCCAGATAGGCGGATGGGGGCAAAAACGCCGATCTTCGTTATACCGTCAACAAATTTATACGTGCCCCGCACTGTTTGATCTGTCTCAACGGCTGTTTTGAACAGGGTGATAAGTCGGTCATCCAGTTCGGATTCTTTCATTTGGAGCGCAGAATCAACCCTTTTTTCGCTAAAACTTATTTTACCAGCCAGTTCCGGCATTGTGGGGTGGATGATCACTTTGCCGCTGCTGTCGGCTATTACTCCATAGCCGCTTGTGAGAAACTGCATATCGGTAATTAATGTTGTCAGTTTTGCCAAAGAGACGGTGCCGGTTAGCACACCGGTCAACTGATTATGAAACATCACCGGTACAGCCACATTTACTGCTACTTTTCCGGTAGTCCTTGAGGTCAGGACATCGGAGACCACCGTTTCTTTGCTGCTCAGCACCTGCTGGAAATATTCGCGTTCCCCAAGATAGACGGTGGTGCCGTTCGGTCTCAGCCCGGTCCCGTCCCGAGAAATGTAGGTTATATTTTCAAGGTGCTCCAGACTTTGGGCGCAATCGTTCAAAGCCGTCAGCAACTGCTCTGTGTCGGTTGGATTATATACGGCTTTTATTGCGGCAAAAGACTTAAGTTGGATTACGGCTCCCTGAACATAGCTTTCAATTCGGTGGGAATAGTCACTGCTGATAGCGATGGCAGATTCATCAACGCTCGACATCAGTGCCTGCTGTGCATTGTAATAATTTATCCCCAGCAGTAGGGCAAAGGATAAAATAAAAAAGGGAAACAGAATAAGTAGCAGTCTCTTTTTCATACTCGTGACTTTCATTAATACCTTAATACCTCCGTTTTAAACCTGAATGCGTATAACGAAACTTTGTACGAATGGAAACAAAAAAGGCCAGAATGCAGTTTGATGCAACCTGGCAGTCTGAGCGGAGACGCTTGTAGACCCATAGCTTTTTCGACAGTTTGCCAAATTGTTTCTTTGAGAATTAATCTTATTCGACATTTATTGATATTATTTGACAATTATTAGCACAATCCTCCTGAGCAGCAAAAAATATGTACCGGTTTAATCGCCTGCGCTTCCTTGGCTGGGCAAATTTTGCATAGGATACAAAGATAATAAAATAAGTTAAAACCGGCCCCCAGACGCTATGCATGACAAACTTCCCATGCTTATCTACCATTCGTATTTCATCTTTTGCCGAAGGCTTCCAGCGGCGTATTGCTCCAGGCCCCTTGCCGAGACATCCCAGCTCCATACGCGTGGAGAACAAGTCCTGCTGAAAGAAAATGCAGCCCTTGAAGGCCAGGCGGGGCCTTCAAGGGCTGTGGGGAAATATGACGTGTGTTTCCGTGGACATGCCTGTATTGGGGAAAACCAACATTAGGATTCCGGCCCGCGGTTTTCCGGCAGATCCTCCTATTTTTTATCGTTTCCTGTTATAGCAGATCGTCTTTAGCCAGTTTCCCGGCCATTGCCTGCGTACCTAAAATCCAGACCAAATCATTTTCTTGAATGTACATATTAATATCCGGAGCCAAAATTGGGTAAAGATCTCTTTCTAAGCCCAGCAAAAATCCGCCCCATTCGCTTTTTATCTTAGAGTCTTTAATCGCCACGCCGGCTAAGTCCGAATCTTTTTCAACGGTTACAGCGTAGCAAAGCAACTGGTCATCTTCTTCAAAGGCTTCCTGGTTTTTGATAAATTCGCGCAAAGTCGCATACCCGCCGTCTTCTTTTTTATCTAAATTGACCTTCGCCAAAATAGCAAAAGAGTCGAGCACCTTGTCGCTGCCGGCAACAAAGACAATATCGTTTGCCCGAATATGTTCCGACCCTTCTGGAATATTAATATGTTTGCCACCCCGAATAATTTTAATGATTTTCAATTTTGAGCGCTCGGTTTCCGGTAAATCGGCCAATGTTTTATCCAAAACAGCGATTTGGTCGCTACAACGGAACTTACTTACATGAATCCGCTCATCCAGCCAGCTATGGCCAATATTCTTTCCTTTTCTTTCCTCTAACTTTCTCTCGTTAAAATTAGCCAGAAAACGCGCTTCAATTTTTAAGTAAGGAGCAATCAGCCAGTCTGAGCGGGCAATAAGTAATACCAGCCCGACCGCCACTACCAAGATATATAACGTAGAAAAGTTAAGCATAATGGTAAAAGGAAGCATAACCAAGAAAACCAATGTTCCCAGCCTCAATAAAATCAGCATGATCAGCGGCAAATGGTTTGTTGCGCTTTTAAACCAAAGCGGAATAAAGTATTCATTCTTTTTAAATAAACACTGCTTAAGAAATGGCGCCATCAATATTAAAGTAACCAGCGTCGCCAGCAATGCCGCAAGATTAGCAGGCATATGCGCGGCTAAAAATGGTTCCAGGAACGATGTCCCCGCCAAAATAATCCCCAGCATAATAACGACATTAAGTATCAAACGGGAAAAATATTTTTTAAAAAAGGCAACCCAATCACTGTCTTGTTCTGTTTCAGACTGGTTTTCCGAAGTATGTCTGTTTAGATATTTGGAAACTTTCTTGGGGAGATATTTATCCAAATAGACGTAGCTTCCCTCAGCCGCCCGGATGACAAACGGCGTGGTAAATGTCGTAATAACCGAAACTGAGACTATAATCGAATAGATATAATCGCTGATTACCCCCAGCGAGATGCCTAAAGCAGCGATTATAAATGAAAACTCTCCAATTTGTGCGAGTGAAAAACCGCAGAGTATCGATGTTTTTAATGATTGCCCTGAAAGCAGCACGCCTAATGTCGACATCATCGCTTTACCAAAAATGGTCGCAATTGTAATAACCACAATCGGCCCTGCGTATTTTACGATGAGCGACGGGTCAACCATCATACCGACCGAAATAAAAAATATGGCGCCAAACAAATCTTTTATCGGTTTATTGATATGTTCGATTTTTTCAGCATGAATCGTGCCTGCTAGCAATGAACCGGCCAAAAAAGACCCCAAAGCCGAAGAAAAACCAAGATAATTGGCTAAAAAAACCATGCCAAAGCAAATGCCTAAAGACACAATTAAAAGTGTCTCGTCATTCATCAGTTTTTGCACATCTTTTAGTATTGTAGGCAAAAGATATATCCCCAGAATAAGCCAGAGAGCTAAATAAAAAATCATTTTTAGCAAGTGCGCAGCCAGCTCGCCGCCTGAAATACCCTGGCTGACTGCAATCGTCGACAGCATGACCATCATAAAAATGCCGGCAATATCTTCAATAATTAATGTGCCAAATACGAGTTCAGTGAACTTTTTCCCTTTTAGGTTTAAATCTTCAAATGCTTTGATAATAATGGTTGTTGAGGACATAGACAGCATTCCGCCAAGAAATACGCTGTTCATAACAGTCCAGCCCATCAACTGGCCGCAGGCAAAACCAATTGCCAGCATTGAAACAACTTCCGTAATGGCTGTAATAATTGCCGTACCGCCAACAGAAGCAAGTTTATGTAAGTTAAACTCCAACCCCAGCGAGAACATCAGAATAATGATACCGATTTCACTCCAGGTACTAATACTTACCACATCGGTAACTGCCGGGACCAGCGTAAAATAAGGGCCTACCATAAAACCGGCAATAATATACCCTAAAACCAAGGGCTGCTGGAATCGCTTAAATATAAGCGTCATAATTCCGGCTACCAGCAGCATGAGAGCCAAATCAGAAATAAGCTCAGGGATGTGCATAGGCAACTTCCTTTCGAAATGTAATATTGGGTAATCCAGCATAATCATCTTCGCAATATTGCCAAGATGATTGTGGGATCGGATAGGGAAGCATCACAGCTATTTTCAACAGATTTATGCCATCCCGGATACAATAAATATATGAAGTGTTCATCTTTACCATTCGCGGCAACCAATTTTTTCTTTAAGAAAATCATTAGGCATCTATAAATATATATTTTACCATAATACCCCTAAAAGTGCAAAAAATACTAGGTTGGCTAATCACACCGGACGCATGAAAATGTTCTACCCGGCGTCTGACTTATCCGGACCTGGGCCGGCTGGTCCGAATACAGCCAAAGCGGTTGCGACGGGGCAAAGCGAGACCAGCCGGTATACAGTGAACGTCCGCCGGCTGCTGCCGCTGAGCGTCGGGCAGGCCCACTGGCGCGCCTATCTTTAGCTGGCAGAACATACCAGGGAGTGCTATACTAAGCTTAATCAATCAATTCGGGAGGCGTTAAAGTGAAAAGATTATTTTTGGTTTTATTGGCCGCGGCGCTTTTTTCTATTGGTGCTGCAGCCAGTGTGAATGCGGCTGATTCCGTGGAGCGCCGCGACTTTGAGAAATATGCATCAGGATTTACCGGTACGTTTATTCTGTATGATGAGGCGCAGGACCAATACACCGTGTTTAACGAACCGCAAAGCACAATCCGCTTATCGCCGTGTTCCACATTTAAAATATACAATTCGTTGATTGGCCTGGAAACGGGTGTTTTAGATATCGAGGACGTGTATACATTGTTTCCATGGGATGGCAAACAGTATTCTTTTCCTGCCTGGAACCGTGACCAAACACTCGCAGCAGCCACTCGGGATTCAGTAGTCTGGTATTTCCAGGAACTCGCCTCACGCATTGGCGAAAAAAGAATGCAGGAATATCTCGATACGATTGAATACGGCAATCGGGATATTTCCGGCGGGCTGACTACCTTCTGGCTGGGTTCCACGCTCCAGATTTCAGCGCGCGAGCAAGTGGACCTTTTGCGCAAATTATATGCCGGTACATTGCCGTTTTCGCCAGACAACATAGAAGTAGTCAAGAGGAATATTACGGTGTCGGAAAATAATGGGATACGCTTGATGGGCAAGACAGGCTCCGGTTTTGTAGATGGAAAATGGACGCTCGGCTGGTTTGTCGGCTGTGCAGAAAAACAGGGAGACCGGTATTTCTTCGCCGTCAATATTCAGGCGCCGGATGGAGCTGCCGGCGGCAAGGCCAGGGAAATATCAAAGGCCATTTTAAAAGACCTTGGGATTTTATAATACCCACATCAGAGTAACCATGATAAAATATTGAAAGGCAATTTTTATATCCCCCGGCGCATTCGCGTGTTGGAAAAGCAAGGCTGGTTATTGATGTCTGACCAGCGCGTGCTCGAATGGAATTGCTTACAGGGCGCTTGGCTGAAGTTTATGCAGACACTCAGCAGCTGGGGGCTGCCCGCAACCGGGAATATTGTGATACAAGCGCTGCCTATTGCGGTGGGAGCGTTTGACGAGGAGTAAAGGATGGCCAGTATGATCGATTTTATTGAATTTAATTTGTTTTTACTTGTCAGAGGCCTAATAAAAAGCGGTTCTTTCACAACTTCGCGCCGGTTATCTCGGCAGCAAGCCTATTGTGGAAAGCGCTTTTTTTTCATTGTTCAGCAGGAAAGAGACTTTTTCAGTATGGCGCGGGAAGGAAGTTTGTAAAACTTAAAACCGGCCATACAGATCGGCTGGCTACATAACGATTAAGTTATATCTGCTAAGATTTTCAATTGCTCTTAAAAAACAAGCAATCCTGATATTTTATTGAAAATAAAAGAGATAACAATGGCTGTCACCTCTTAGTCGCCGCTCCCCATAGCATGAGTTTAATATAATCAAGTAACGGAAGCGGGCTTTACTGTTATATATACTTATAGATATCGCAATATGAAAAAATTAAATTCGACGATTGCAATCATATCCAAGATTTAATCTGAAAATTGGAACGATTGCATAAAACGGATAAGGATACAATGAAAATTTGCAGATAACTTGAAACAACACTGGAAGTTTTTATCTTGCTCAGACTAGTGTTAAAGCAATAACAGGGGAGGACAAGACATGAATTATCCATCTGACGAACAAATTGCAGAAATGATGCGTCAATTAACCCAAGCTCGAATTGAAAATTTCCTGGGCCAGCATATGGGTATCTGGCAATGGTGGGTTCTGGTTATATTACTGATTGCCCCTTGGTTTATCTGGTATAAATTAGTCGATAAAAAGAGGATTCTTGAAGTTACCCTGTTCGGGGTAATCATTATGGTATTTACAATTACATTGGACGAAATTGGTTTCGTGCTTTCCCTGTGGAGTTATCCGGTAGAAGTTATTCCAATACTTCCCCGGCTTACTTCGATTGATTATACGATGCTGCCAATTATCTTTATGCTGGTATACCAATACTTTCCGACCTGGAAGAATTTCTTTGGGGCGTTAGTTGTCCTATCAACGGTATTTTCATTCGTGGCCGAACCTATTGTTGTCCACTTGGGATTTTACGTACTGATTCAATGGTTATACTGGTATTCATTCCCTATTTATATTGTTATGGGTTTATTAGCAAGATGGATAGTTAGAATATTAATTGACATAGAAAGAGCTGTGAAAAAAGACAATGACCTTTGAACGCATTTTCCGGAAAGACGTGAACAACTATATTGTCATCCTCGCAGATAAAATCTATAAATCCAACAGAGCCGTAGCAATTGGCATTGGCCTCCAGGCTTGGTTCCAGCGCTGAAACGCTCGACAGATGAAGAGACGGGAGTGTGACAACATCCCCGTCCCCCTGACACACGGCTTTTCTATATACCCAGCACCGCAGCAATTTCTTCTATCATCATGGAAGAAGATTCCAACCCGTTGCCGGACGAATACCAGGTGCCCGGATCAAGAAAAATAATCTTGCCGTTCTTTGCCGCATTGGTTGCCCGGACCAATGCATTATCCAGTGTGCTGGCGGCCTTTTGCGAGCCGCCGACGACAACGGTTCTGTCTATAACAAAGAGCATGTCCGGATTCTTGGCTTCCAAATACTCGAAGCCGATCTTCATCCCATTCAAACCGGCTTTAGTTATTATGGGATCAACCTCCGCCCCAAGCCTAACGGGTTTAATCATGGGATCAACGGGCTTGATCCCCAGCACGTCATGAATTAAACCAAAGCGGGAACCGGGGCCATAGGCGCTGAGATTGCCGTCGTTGACCATGACAATCAACGCCCTGCTATCGTTCTTTTCGGCTACAGCCCTGAGCTCCTTGACCCTCGCGCTGATTTTATCCAAGGCTGCCTGGGCTTCGGCTTTTTTAGCGAAGATTTCACCCATTATCAGATTGTTGCGGGAGAGCTCCTTCATATAGTTGGTGCTGTCAGCGACTGACATCACAATGGTGGGAGCGATTTTTTGCATTTCTTCATAAGCCTTCGCCTGCCTGCCGCCAAGAATAATCAGGTCAGGCTTGAAATTGTTGATCGTTTCCAGATCCTTGCCGTAGAAATCCCCCACGTCGGCATAGGCATCGCCCTTGTATTTTGCGAGATAAGCCGGCGCATAGTTTTTGGGAAGAGCAAGAATAGGGGCCACGCCTAACGCGTCCATCGTATCAAGCATACTGAAATCGAACACAACGACACGCCGCGGGTTGAGGGGTACTTCTGTTTCACCAAGATTATGCGTAACTTTAATACTAGTCGCAGCCGATGCCTGCCCAGGCGTTGCGCCGGATGTTGCGCAGCCGGTCAGAGTGATTGCCAGCGTAGCGGCAGCCACCCAAGAAGCCAATCGCTTTTTCATAGAAACCTCCTTAAGGTTGTTTATCGTTTTCCCTTTTTACCGGGAAAACGCATTAGCAGGGAACGAGGCGGATTATGACGAACAGCAAAACTAAGAAATGGCCTTTCCATATAAAAATGCTCATTCATAGGGTTCAAATGCCGCAACATCAGGTTGCCTGTATATTTACCTTTGCTTAATTCGTCACCGCCTGCCTGTTGCCGCAATGAGAGACGGGCTGACAACCGGCAGGACCGGTGAACTCAGCAATGCAGATGCGGCGTTCGTATCTGCATTACCAGGGAAGCATTTGTGGCTTTAGAAATTGTAGTTCAGGGATACCCAATAATTCCGCCCCGCCAGGTAGGTGCCGGTCGGGGTTTGTCCGGGGCCGCCGACATATTTATAGTGAGTAGCGCTGCCGATACGGATGGATTCGCCGAAATCCTTATCCAGCAGATTATTAACTGCGAAATTCAAGGTGACATTCTGGTTCAGCTTACGGGATACGCCCAGGTCAAGCACTGTATAGGAGGGAAGATGCTTGCCAAACGCGTCGACCACCGCCTGCTGTGTAGCGTCAAGCGTTTTATTGTTATAACGGATCATCTTGGCGCGGTATTCCGCTCTCAGCCAAGCGGTGGTCTTTTCGTCCGCCTGCCAGTTCAGCCGTGCGTTCACCGCGTGTTTTGGCGTACTGTTGAGCTGAAGCCCGTCATTGGCGCCGCCGATCTGTTCGCTCGTAAGATAGGTGTAGTTCAGGTTTAGCGCCAGGTCTTGCGCCAGCGGTATTTTGGCGCCCAATTCAAGCCCCTCGATCTTGGCTTTGTTTATGTTTTCGTAGCTTTGATACAACTGACCGTTTTCATCCGCCCAAGTATCAGTTGAATTGATTCGATTTTTAAAATCAGTGTGGAACAGGGTGGCATTTGCGCTGAAGCCGGAAGACTCCTGGTAGTAAAAGCCCAGCTCTTTGTTTATGCTTTTCTCTGGCTTAAGGTTGGGATTGCCGAGAACATATACCGGATTTACGGCGTTAGCGCCGGTAAATCCGACATGACCGTCCGTCGCCTGTGACAGGGTGGGAGCTTTGAAGCCAGTGCTGACGCCGCCTTTCAGCGTCCACTTGTTATCGGCCTTCCAGACCAGGTAGCCCCGCGGACTAACCTGTCCGCCGAAAGAACTGTGACGGTCATAACGCGCGCCGTAAGTCAGGGCCAGACCCTCCCGCAGCCGCCATTCGTCTTCCGCAAACAGCGAGGTGGTGTGCGCGGTGAGCTTGCCAAAGCCGGCAGAGGCCACCACACCATCCACCAGTTCTTCATCCCAGTACCGGCCGCCCACGGTCAACGTGTGAGCTTCACCGGCCGGCGCGACCAGCTTGGTCTCAAAGATCAGGTTGTCGTTCTTCAACTCGCGGGGCGGGCCGCCGGTAACTGCGCCATAGCCTTTCAGTTCGGTGGCGTTATAGGTCAGGGTTGTGCTCCAGTCGCCATAGGAAACTTTATTAGCGCTGCCTAACGTCAGCTTGTCGCGGTCAAAACGTAACGGGTTAAAAAATGTAGAAATCTGGTCCGGTGCTTTGGAAAAATCGCTGGTCGCCGTATCCGCGTCCAGCCAGAGGCTGTTGGTGTCATCCAGTTTCCACGTCACTTTGCCGCCCAGACTGTAGTTTCTTAAGGCAATGGGATTGACCGCCCGGGCGGTGACTGTGTTGCCCTGATCATTGGTAACAGCAGAGCCGCCCCGCCGGAGAAAGTTGCCGCGCAAGGCCAGTCCCACTTTATCCTCGGTTAGGGGGCCGCTCGAATACAAAGAGTAACGGGTTACGCTGCCCCATTCCGAATTCTCGTGAATGGTGTGGTCCAGCGTCAGGTTATGGCGCCACTCGTCGGTTATCTTTTTGGTAATGATATTCACCACGCCGCCCATGGCCTCGGTGCCATACAAGGTGGACATCGGTCCCCGGATGACTTCGATGCGTTCAATTGACGCCAGCGGCGGCACAAAAGTACCGAGCCCGACACTATAGCCGCCCGGTCCGACATCCTTTGTCCCATTCTGGGGAATACCGTCCACCAGAACCAGCGTATAATCGCTTGTCATACCGCGAATGCTGACACTGGCCCCGCCCAGTCTGCTGGGGGCGCTGCGCACGTCAACGCCTTCTACATCGGACAGTACCCCCGCAAGGTCAACATAGCCGCGCCGGTTGATTTCCTCCTTGGTAATCACGGTAATACTGGCCGGCGCATCGACAATATCCTGCTCGAAGCCGGAGGCCGTTACCACCACTTCCTCGAACTGGAAAACATAATTATTCTCAGCGGCGTATGCCGGCAAACTCATTGCAACACTTAGACTGATAGCTAAGAGTCCGACCTGGCTTTTATTCTGTTTTTTACCAAACTTCAATGGATCTCCCTCCTACAACAAATTAGTTTTTTGCACTCCCGTCATTCCGGCCGGCTCCCTTCGACTTCTCGCCATATGCCGGCGGTTTCCAGTTTTCCTTCTGGTTTCTGGTTGCATGTCCGGTGTCTCAGGCCATTTGGGAGCCAGCAGAACCGGCTATTTTCATCGTGTTCTTTACTCCCCCCTTTCTTTGAAGAGATAGTATATAAAACCACAAGAAAAACTTATGATTCATAACAAAACGAGAATCTTAAAGAATCTATTCCCAAATGCAGTTGTAATTCATTGAGGCATGGTGATTAACAATAACGATAATTATTTTCATTTACTATTTATGATTATAAATAAAATATTTGATAAATAATAATATATCTTTTATACTTGTACTATGGAAAATGTATATTAATCTAGGAAGGAAGTCATATGGATTTATTGCGGTTGAAATATTTTCAAGTTGTGGCCAAACTTGAACATATGACAAAGGCGGCGCACGCATTGAAAATTGCACAGCCTGCTCTTAGTATGACCATAGCCCGGCTGGAAGCAGATTTAGGCGTTCCTTTGTTTAACCGGGCCGGGCGAAATATTGTGTTGAATGAATACGGAAAAGTGTTTTTAGAAAGAGTAAACCATGCCCTGAATGAACTTGAGGCAGGGCGCCAGGCGATTGCCGATCTGTCGGGAAGCGAACGGGGTTATCTGTATGTCGCGTCCACTTCTATGTGCAATCACTTTTGCGACCTCTTAGGTTCCTTTGCGCGGCTTTATCCAAAAGTGAATTTTCATCTTACGCAGACCACGGATGAGAATACTAAGTTGCGTTTACTGGAAAGCGAGGAGGTCGACTTTACGTTCACTATTAAGACATTTGACCAGTCAGGCATCGTTTCCAATCCTTTAGTGGAGATTGATATGTTGCTGGCTGTGGCCTGTGGTCACGATTTGGCTAATCGTTGTACGGTTTCTCTCCGGGAATTGGCGGGAGAAGGTTTTATTAGCCTAAAAGGGGATCACAGTATCCAGAAATTTTGCCATACCATATGTCAAAAAAGCGGATTTGTACCGCAGGTCATTTATACCTGCGATAGCACTCAGGCCCTTATCAATTTAGTAGCTGCGGGGTTTGGTATAGCTTTTTTCCCGTCACCGAGCAAGCAAAGACCTAATTTGCCGTTTGTTTTAATAAAAGTGGAAGATTTTGATTATAAAAGCTATCTTTATCTGGCCTGGAAGGAGAACCGGTACTTTTCCAAAGCAGCGGTTCAGTTTCGCGAACATGTCATTCAGCGAAGCAGAGCGAAGAATAGATGGTTATGAAAAGATAAGTTTCCCGTTTTTAAGTGTGATCGGTATCCTATGAGAATTTGATCTGCTATAAAAAAAGTGGACTCGCCGTCAGGCGAGTCCACTTTTGTGCTTGGTTCATTGTCGGTAACTCGGTCCTCTTAGTACAAAACCGGAACCCAAATTTCAAAATAACGAGTATATTGATTCTGTTCATGAGCGCGAACAATCAGCCTTCCAATTGGGGTATCACTGATCTCGTGTCCGGCTGCCCAAAGCGGTTGGAAGACCTGCTTGTACAAAGAAGGGACAAAGGTATTTTGGCTGTGTGCCGAAAAAACTGTATAAATGCATTTCTGGGAGGAAATATATTCCGCACCTTGGAGCGGAATGTTTAGTTCCTTGGCCTTTTTGGTTGAAATTGAGAACCCCCACCAATAATCTATTGCTTGCGGCTCCTTCTTGTTGAGGCTTTCCTGGGTTATTTTGAAGGTGGCTGTAACAAAAGGCATATGAGAAAGCCAATTATCGATCTGAGGTATTTCATTCCTATCTTCCGAAATCCGATAACTGTTATTAAGCCGATACCGGTTAAAATAGAGCTGAGGATTGTTCTTTTCCGTAAATTTACCAATTTGCTGGTGAAAAGTAGACAGCCTTTTCTTTTCTGCATTCAATGTATCCAAAACTGCCTGATAGTGGTAAATCAGATCAAGTAGTTTTTTTTCTTGTTTATCGAATTTTCTTTGAATTTCAACAACACAGTCGTTGTTGATTATCTGTTCGATTTCCGCGTTTGAAAAGTCAAAAGAACGCAGCTGTTTGCTATCGAGCAGATAATTGACATCCCATACATCATAATATCGGTAATTGGAGTTTTGATCCTTTAGAGGTGTAACAAAACCACATTTCTCATAATAATGCAATGTTTGGATGGGAATACCAAGAAGCTTAGATATGGTTCCGATTTTGTATTTATCGTTCATACACTTTGGAAAGCCTCCGTAACATTAAACTCTATCATATATGTAGGGTTTAATGTTAATTATTGTTTTCTTTATTGTATTATACAATAAAGAAGGGAGTTTCCCAATAATTCCTGAAGATTATTGTTAAAAAAATAACTTGACCCTCTATGATATAGAGGGTATATGCTTTTATCAATCAATATTTTGCAAATTTGAGAGGAGGAAAACGTAGTGAAAGCAGAAAAGATATTTACGCCGTTCCGTATCGGTGATTGTGAAATTCCTAACAGGCTGGTTGTGCCGGCCATGGTCGCCAACATGTGTCCTGATGGAACCGCAACCGAGCAGTATATCAAGTATCATGAGGAAAAGGCAAAGGGTGGTTGGGGCCTGATTATTACAGAGGACTATCGGATTAATGAACATGCCGCAGGCTATCCGGCGGTAGCCGCACTGTACGATGAATTACAGATTCCCGGCCATAAGAAGTTTACAGATATCATCCATCAGTATGGTACGAAGGTTTTTTGTCAGATATACCATGCCGGACGGCAGGCGAATCACAATGTCAACGGCAATGTGAAGCCTGTGTCCTGTTCTCCTGTCCCCTGCCCCTGGAATAAGGAAATCCCTCATGAACTAACAGTTGATGAAATCAAACAGTTGGTAAACGATTTTGGTATAACCGCCCTGAACGCAAAAAAAGCCGGTTTTGACGGAATTGAAATCCATGCAGCGCATGGGTACCTGGTTCATGAGTTTTTATCGCCCAACTGTAACCACCGGATAGACGAATATGGTGGAACCTATGAGAATAGAATGCGTTTTCTGAAGGAGATCATGGAAGAAGTCCGGCAAAAGGTTGGCGATAATTTCCCGATTTCCGTACGCTTTTCGGCGCAGGAAAACTCCGAAGGCGGACGACGAATGTTTGAGAGCCGCCAGATGCTGATGGATATTGAGGAAATGGGCGCCGATGTAATCCATTTATCCAACGGCATGTATGGTGTCCGCTCCTCAGTGGGAATTGTGGCATCTTTTTTTCAGCAGCACGGCTGGAATATGGATTTTGCAGCAGAAGCGAAAACCTTCTTGAAAATTCCGGTGATTACTGTAGGCCGGGTGGCGGAGCCCGCTATGGCGGAGGATATTATTGTCTCGGGAAAGGCAGATTTTGTTGCTATGGGACGTGCCTCCCTGGCAGACCCCCACTGGCCCAATAAAGCGAAGGCCGGAGCGAATAATGATATCCGCCATTGTATTGGATGTCTGCAAGGTTGTACGGCCTCTACCTATCAAGGGGTACCAGTCTACTGCCTTGTCAATCCCGAATTGGGGCACGAATACGAGTACGATTACAGCAAATCGGAAAAAAGCAAAACGATTTTCGTGGCAGGAGCCGGTATTGGCGGCATGGAAGCCGCGCGGGCCGCGGCGATCAAAGGACACCGCATCGAAATCTTTGAGAAGCAGAACACGGTGGGCGGACAGTTTATTTCTGCGTCGTATCCCCCCTACAAAGGCGAGTTCGCAACCTATACGGCTTGGCTGTACCGTGAAATAAAGAAATATAAGAACATTACCCTTCACCTCAATACGGAATTGACTGCCGAAATGGTAAAAAAAGTTAAACCGGATAAGGTTATCCTCGCCAGCGGTGCGCAACCGGTTATCCCTAATGTTCCAGGTATTCACAATAAAAACGTCGTATTGGCGGAAGATGTTCTGCTTGGAAAGTCGGACACAGGGATGACTGTCCTGGTTGTCGGCGGCGGAATGGTCGGCTCGGAAACTGCAGCGTATCTGGGGATGCAGTGTAAGTCAAAGGTCACTCTCGTGGAAATGCGGGATGCGATTGCCATGGACATGGAAGCGGGCATTCGTGATGATCTGAAGGACTGTCTGCGCCGCTGTTATGTCGAGATCATGACCGGAACCAGCATTGCCGGTGCAACTAATGAAGGCGCTTTGCTTAAACAGGGCGATGATATCACACTATTTCCTTGTGACACCATTGTATTGGCAATCGGTACTAAATCCTATTGTCCGCTGGCGGAAGAACTGAAGGATGTCTGTGTGATTTCCATAGTCGGCGATGCGGTAAAGGCGCGACAGGCGATTCAGGCTTCAAACGAAGGTTTTGCGGCTGGTTTAACCAGCTGATCAGATGACTACTCTGCTGAAAAGAGAACACAGCCCTTGAAGCCAGGCGGGGCCGGATTTGAGGGCTGTGGGAAAATATGGTACAGTCTTGACTAATGCACAACCGTATCCTGATGCTATACTGCAGCGACAAAAGAACAATTCCGTTAAAGAAAGCTTGTTATTTTGTTTTTACAGGCTTTCTTTGGTTTTTTATCTAGGTATTTATGTTATACGGAGTTGAATTTACAACAGCTACATCAACTGGGATCATTACAAGCACTGTTCTCTGTTGCCCTTTATCCTTCAGAAAAAGGCTGTCTATCCGACAAATTATTTCCAAATATTAGCCCGGTAATTGGTTTTAATTGCCTGTTATGCTATAATAACCAGTGTACTTTCATTTATTTTATGGTATCGTGCTATAAAAATATGTCGATGCGGTATTGCGATATATCTGCTTATGGCTGCCCCATCTGTACATATTTATAAAAACCAGTGTTAAAATAAGTCCGAACGGATGTAAAGCACGTTGTGAAAAATAAAGGAGAAAACGACATGAAAAAAATATTAGCAGGATTAGCGCTTTTATTAATGCTTGGCATGGTGATCAATGGATGTACATCTGCAGCTAAGGAACAAACGGTGGATAGTCAACCTATAAAAAGCGTCACAGCAATTACTGAGGTGTTTGGGGATGGGCAAAAAGTAAGTGCTGTAGTGCTGGAATACGACAAAGCGGTCGATACATCCAAGCTGAAAACCGCGGACTTCGCGGTCGAAGGCAAGAATGTCACGAAGGTGTACGCCAATACCGCGGCGGCAAAGGCCTCGCAGGGCGTAAATGGCCAGTATGTCATTGTAGAACTCTCAACGGCCATTACGCCCGATACAATGACGAATGGCAACGGTGCCGGGCGAGGGAACAGTACCGGCAATGAACCAAGAAATGCTGCGCAGGAGTCTTCACATAATGCCAATCGGCCCCAGGGCGGCGGTGGTCCCCAATTGGGTTCCGCAGCAACCGATTCAGCCGAAAGCACACCCTTGACCGTCAATGTAACGCAGAGCGGCGACATCGCGACAGAAGACGGACAAACCTACAAGGCGGACCCCCGCGTAATGACGAACAGCAAGAATATCAATCTGGTGGTAGAGGATTTCAAGCAGCTTGTTTATACCGACCCGAACTACAATAATGAAAAACTGATGTACAACCTGTATGTGCCGAAAAATTATGATCCGTCCAAGAAGTATCCGCTGGTGCTGTTTATGCATGACGCCGGCGTTGTCAGCAATAACCCCGTGAAGACGCTGACGCAGGGCTTGGGTGCTGTCATCTGGGCCTTCCCCTCAGAGCAGGCAAAGAATGAGTGCTTTGTGGTTGCACCTCAATACACCTCTGTGATCGCCGATGACAATTCCGAGACAACCGAACAAATGGACATCACGGTGAATCTCATCAAGGAACTGACCAAACAATACAGTATCGATACCAACCGCATCTACAACACCGGCCAGTCGATGGGCGGAATGACCTCCATCGCGATGGACATCAAGTATCCGGACATGTTTGCGGCCTCGCTGCTGGTCGCCTGCCAATGGGATGCGGGTAAAGTAGCGCCGATGGCGAAGGACAACCTGTGGATTATCGTTTCCGAGGGTGACAACAAGGCTAAGCCGGGAATGGACGCCATAACCGAAGCTTTGAAGGCCCGGGGAGCTGTGGTCAGCAAGGCAACCTGGTCCGCCGAAGCCGACGCGTCGGAATTGACGAGCAATGTGAACGCCATGCTTGCTGAGGGCGGCAACATCAATTATACGGTTTTCAGGAACGGAAGCCATAGGTATACCTGGCAGTATGCCTATACGATTGCAGGTGTGAGGGAGTGGCTGTTCAAACAAGTGAAGCAGTGAGGCTTGTTCCGGGCATGCGGCAATTTTTCAGGCAAATCGCCCTTAATTAACCAGCGCGTATAGCATTTCTTATTTTAAAATAGATATAAGCCTAAACTTGTTTCACAGCGGGAGGCAAGTTTAGGCTTTTCTTGTCTAAGAAAACCTCACTGGTAATTCATCTATCCGTCCAAGTGGTATCTTAATAAAATATATTAACAGCAATGCTGTGAAATTTAAAACTGCAGGCACGATACTAAAATAGGTCTAATCGGGTTTAACTTTACAAAATCAATTTCATTGCTTATGATATAATTGATTACCATTATCAATAAGCGGGTGATGGCATGAAGCAGAAGCAGGACAAAGCTATAGATTATACGGATGTGAAAATCAGCGGGGCGTCGGAAGGCTGTACCGTTTATGAACTGAAAAACGCCGACGGCACCGGGCGTATTACCAGCTATCAGGTTTTCCCCGGAATTCGTCTGGCCTATAATGATTTTTACATGAGCACATGCCCGGAGAACCTGATCTGGGATCAGAATATCCTGGAAATCAACCACTGCCGTGAAGGCCGGTTCGAATGCGAGTTTCTTAGCGGTATGTACACCTATCTGCAGCAAGGCGATCTGGCAGTCAATATGGCGGCAAATAATCGGGTTGTTTACGCCTCTTTTCCGTTGGAACACTATCACGGCGTCTCCATTTTAATCGAACTGGAGGAGGCGGACGGCATGATTTCCAGCCTGTTGCAGGATATTTCGATTGATCTGTACGCACTGCGTGAGAAACTATGCGGCGGCGGCAGCTGCTTCATTATCCGGGCGAAGGACTCGATTGAACATATTTTTTCAGAGCTTTATACCATTCCTGATACGGTAAAGTTGGGCTATTTTAAACTCAAGGTGCTGGAATTGCTGCTTTTTCTCAGCGTCATAGACGCTTCGTTCCAGGCGGAGGAGCGGCCGTATTTTCCCAAAAGCCAGGTCAATAAGATTAAGTCGATCCAGCAATTGGTTACGCAGCATATGGAGCAGCATTTCACTCTGGGGGAATTGTCACAGCGGTTCGATATATCACTTACCGCAATGAATGCCTGCTTCAAGGCAGTTTACGGTGTGTCTATCTATGCCTACGTCCGGATATATCGAATGCAGGCGGCAGCCGCCATGCTGCTGCAGTCGCAGGATAGCATCACCGCGATCGCCGGACAGGTCGGTTATGCGAATTCCAGCAAATTTGCCAGCGCCTTTAAGTCGGTCATGCAGGTTGCTCCTTCGGTTTACCGGAAATCGCACTGATCAAATGGAGCCAAATCTGTGGGGACGGAGTGTCGGTTTTGCGGTATATTCTGTACAATAGAAGTCAGTTGCAGTTTTGCGGCGGACTTCTGTTTTTTTACCGAAAGATAGGAAACAGTCGCGCTTTTTGACGCTCGCCCCGCTGCAGGTCTGCCGCTCTTTAGGAGGGATAACCTGTGGATGTTCAAAAAAAATCCTTGTTTGCCGCTTTGCTTCTCTTTGCAGGGAGTTACCGGACACTGCTCATATGGTCCTGGATTTTAGCCGGTCTTAGCTCCGTATTGTCAATTGGTCCCTTTCTCTGCATATGGCTGGTAATCCGGGAACTCTTTGGTGTTCTGCCTGATTTTTCCCGGGCAGCGGGGATTGTCCGGTTCGGCTGGATGGCCGTGGGCTTTGCCCTTGCCAGTATTGCCTGCTATTTTGCTTCACTGTTGTGCTCACATTTCGCCGCCTTCCGGGTGGAGAAAAACATGCGTAAAGCTGCTATACGGGCTATTATGGATGCGCCGCTGGGCTATTTTAACGCCAATGCCAGCGGCAAGCTGCGGAAGATTATTGATGATAATGTCGGGCTGACGCATGCCTTCTTAGCCCATCAACTGCCGGACCTGGCCGGCGCTGCAGTTATGCCGCTGGCGATTCTGGCAGTTTTTTTCACCTTCGACTGGCGGCTGGGACTGGTTTGTCTGGCGCCCCTGCTGCTCAGTCTGGTTTTCCTGCAGCGGATGATGGGCGGCGAACAGAGTCATGCCATGCATCAATATCTGAATGCTCTGGAAACGATGAACACGGCTGCTGTGGAATATGTCAGAAGCATTCCGGTGGTCAAGGTGTTTCAGCAAACGGTGCATTCTTTCAAAGATTTTCGTGAGTCGATCAATCATTACTGGCAGTTTGCCTCGGAATTTGCCCTGACCTGCCGAGTGCCGCTTATCGGGTTTATGATCACCATACACGCGCCTTCCCTGTTGTTGCTGCCTGTGGGACTGTTATTGATCGCAACGGCGCCCGACTACAAACGCTTCCTGTTGGATCTTATTTTTTACATGCTGTTTATTCCGGTGGGTACGACCATGATGAGCAAAATCATGTATGTTGGGGAAAGCGTTATGGCCGCGCAGGAGGCGGTCGACCGGATGGACGCTGTCCTGCGGACACAGCCGTTGGCGGCGGGGCGCCGGTCCGGGGCTTTGCGGCATACCGGCATTTGTTTTGATCAGGTCACCTTTGCCTATCCGGGAAAATCCGAGCCGGCCCTTCGAAAGGTTAGTCTTACTGTGCCGCCGGGGAAGACCTACGCGCTGGTCGGCCCTTCAGGCGGAGGGAAAACAACTCTGGCCAGCCTGGTACCGCGTTTTTGGGACGTGCAGGCGGGCAGTGTGAAGCTCGGCGGCGTGGATGTCCGGGACTTTCCAGAAGCAGAGCTGCTGCGGCAAATTGCCTTTGTTTTTCAAAATACCAGGTTGTTCAAGGCCAGCCTGCTGGACAATATCCGGGCCGCCAAACCGGAGGCCAGCCGGGACGAAGTGCTTCGCGCGGCGCATTTGGCCCAGTGCGACGATATTCTGGCAAAGCTGCCCCAGGGTCTGGATACGGTGGTGGGGCGCGGCGGCGTGTATCTTTCCGGCGGGGAACAGCAGCGGATTGCCCTGGCGCGGGCTATCGTAAAGGACGCGCCTGTCATTGTGCTTGATGAAGCCACTGCTTTTGCCGATCCGGAAAACGAACACCAGATACAGCGGGCCTTAACCCACCTGACCCAAGGAAAAACGGTACTGGTGATTGCTCACCGGCTTTCTTCCGTCAGGCAGGTTGACTGCATCGCCGTCCTGCAGCAGGGCGGGATTGTGGAGTCGGGTACGCACGAGCAGCTTCTCAGCCGGCAAGGGGTGTATGCCGGTATGTGGCAGGAATATCAAACAGCCACTTCATGGAAGGTCGGGAGGCGGGAAAATCATGCTTAAGTTTTTTCAGCGACAATTTGCCCTTACTGAAACAGGCGCGAGGGATCTAGGCAAAGGAAGTTTGTATAGTGCTCTGGTTAATTTCAGTCTGATGCTGCCGGTAGGATTGTTTATCCTGCTGCTGAATGAATTATTAAAGCCGTTAATGGGGGAAGGACTACCGGAACACGGTCCGCTGACCTATGCTTTCTTAGCGGCCGTTATAGGGATTGTACTGTTTTTCTGCCATTATTTACAATACTCCAGCATCTTTCTCGCCACCTACGCCGAAAGCGCTGTCAGACGAATTTCTCTGGCGGAAACGTTGCGCCGGCTGCCCTTGGCTTTTTTCGGAAAAAGGGACCTGGCCGATGTAACCAATACCATCATGGGGGACTGCACCGCGCTGGAGCATGCTTTTTCCCATGCCGTGCCCCAGTTATTTGGGGCTATTCTGTCCACGCTGGTTATCGCCGCCGGTCTCTTATATGCCGATTGGCGTATGGGCCTTGCCGTGTTATGGGTTGTTCCGGTCGCCTTTCTGCTTATTATCGGTTCGAAATATTGGCAAAACAAGGTGGAACGCCGTCATTATCAGGCCAAGAGACTTTGCGCTGACGGGATTCAAGAGTGCCTGGAAACCATCCGGGATATCAAGGCTTGCGTAATGAAGGAGCGCTATCTGGCGGACTTGGACGAAAAGTTTGACCAGGCGGAGCAGGCCCAGATTCACTCCGAGCTGATCACTGCGACGCTGGTCACCGGCGCACAGGCGGTGCTGCGGCTGGGCCTGGCATCGGTTGTACTGGTAGGCGGCCAGTTGCTGCTGGAGGGAAAGACCGATCTGTTGACCTACCTGGTCTTCTTGGTGGCGGCGTCCAGATTGTACGAGCCGCTGTCGCAAACTTTATCTCAGATAGCTGAGATCTTTATGGTTGAAATTCCGCTTAAGCGGATGCAGGAGCTGGCGGCGCAGCCTGTCCAGGCGGGGGAAACCGGACATACGCTGCAAGGCTACGATATCGTGTTTGACCGTGTTGCTTTTGCCTATCACGAAAATGAACCGGTTTTGCAAGAGGTTTCTTTTGTGGCGAGACAGGGCGAAGTGACCGCACTGGTGGGTCCTTCCGGTGGCGGCAAGAGCACGGCGGCCAAACTGGCGGCGCGTTTTTGGGATGCTACCTCCGGTCGGATTACGCTGGGCGGACACGATGTAACGGCAATCGATCCGGAAGCCCTGCTGCGGCATTATGCCATTGTTTTTCAGGATGTTCTCCTATTTAACGACACCGTTCTGGAAAACATTCGTCTGGGGAAACGAAGCGCTACTGACGAAGAAGTCAGGGAAGCCGCCAGAATGTCCCTGTGTGACGAGTTTGTTGAGCGGCTGCCCCAGGGTTACCATACTGTTATTGGTGAAAACGGTTCGCTGCTGTCCGGCGGTGAGCGGCAGCGTATTTCCATTGCCAGAGCCATATTAAAAAATGCGCCGGTTATTTTACTGGATGAAGCGACCGCTTCCCTGGACGTGGAAAATGAGACAAAGCTGCAAATGGCGTTAACCGCGCTGATTAAAGATAAAACAGTGCTGATGATTGCCCACCGAATGCGAACAGTGGCCACTGCCGATCAGATCATCGTCCTGGATGGCGGTTATGTGGTTCAGGCGGGACCGCCTGACAAACTGTTGCAACAGGATGGGCCATACCGCCGGATGGTCGCCCTGCAATCAGAGCACATGTCCGGATAACATCCTGTATCCTGCAAATTTTTGTTTGATATCACATGTGCGTCAAAAGGAGGCGCCGAGCGTTCTTTTTTGACACTATTGAAGAGGTTGCCAAAAAAGGAACGTCCCCAAGTGTCCAAGCGAAAAAGGAACGTCCCCAAGTGTCCAAGCGGGCGATTTGCCAAAGAATATTTTTAGATTTTCGGGTTGCTTTTGATATTTCAACCCGGAAAATCATATATTTTACATTACAGGTATTGCAAAATATATACATTATATGTATAATATGTATAAAACTGGATTGTAGCAAACGAAAAATTTCTTTAGGTTAATTTTGCGGAGGCGCGAAACGAAACTTGGGAAAGTCATAGTTTTGTATTAACTGGGGGTGTTTACGCCCCAATGGTTCTTTATGCTTTTTTATCGTTTTTCCGGCTTTTCCTAAGGAACCTCTTGTTTAAGATGAATCTTAAGCGAGAGGTTCCTTAGTTTGCTCAGTCTATGTTTACCGATTGCTAAATCACAGGCCATTAATAAAATTGTAATGGGTTGGGTTGGTTTTTCCGCATCCGGAATGCTATAAAATGCTCCAGTTTATTAATTTGGAAATAAATATTTTCCTTAAAAAGGTAGCTTAAAGGATAGCCTGGTTTTTTTCCGTAAGAATGAGCGGGGTAAACAAGTATATCCGGCGGGACAGTCTTTTTAATCATCTGGATGCTATGATACATTTCCTCAGCATTTCCACCGTCTGTGTTACAGATGCCGCACCCCTCAATGAATATTGTATCCCCGGTAAACAAATAGCTGTCTGAGACAAGAAAACACACACTGCCGGCCGTATGGCCGGGCGTTAAAAGGCACTTTATCATAGTATTGCCGAGTTTAAGAAAATCATTGTTTTCTATTGGCGTTAAGTTTTTGCAGGAAAAGCCATAGAAATTAATTTCTTTGGCTGACATTACAACCTGCGTCTGATATTTTTCTAACAGTGGATGAACAAGGTCGACATGGTCGGGATGGGAATGAGTTAACAAAATCATAACTAACTTTGCATTCAGTTTATTCAGAGCCAATTCGATAGTATCTAATTCCCAGGCCGGATCAATGATGGCTGTTAGATTTGTTGCTGTATCAACAATGATATAGCAATAGTTTTTAAAGGATAAGGATTGAAGATACAACTGGTATACTTGAACGCTAGTCATCAGCTTCACCTTTTTTTAACAGTTTCGCAAATAAGAACACAATTTAATGTGAAAATTGTAGCAATAATTACATCAAATGTCAAATAATTCCAAAGTTGATTAGGTCCATGCATCCCGGTTGGTTTAGCTTTATCAATGAGAAAGGGTGATGCTTATTGAACAAACCCATTGTTTTTATGTTCTCAGGTCAAGGGTCGCAGTATTATCACATGGGTAAAGAGTTGTATCGGCAAAATGCCGTATTTAGACACTGGCTAACCAAATTAAATGACATCGCGTACCAATACTCCGGCCTTTCAATGATTGACGAAATTTACAATCAGACCAAAAGCAAGGCGGATAGCTTTAAACCCCTGTTATACACCCATCCGGGGATTTTTATGGTGGAATACTCTTTAGCCCGCGTATTGATTGAACGCGGAATTGAGCCTGATTATGTATTGGGCGCAAGTTTAGGCGAGTTTGCCGCGGCGGCAGTCGCCGGGGTTGTTGCACCGGAAGACGCTTTAATTTGTATTCTAGAGCAAGCGGCGGTAATTGAAAGGCATTGTCAAACCGGAAGCATGATCGCAATCCTTCACAATCTGAAGCTGTTGCATCAAGCCGCTGACAATTTTTGCGGCCTGGAACTGGCTGCTGTGAATTATTCCTCTCATTTTGTCATTGCCGGCGATCATCGACATCAATTAAATATTGAAAAATATTTACAGCTGCAAAGAATACCCCATTTTGTACTTCCTGTTGGTTATGGATTTCATTCCCAAAACATTCAGCCGGCAGGAGGTGAATACAAAAAATTCCTATATAAAAAGTCCTTTGGAAAACCTAAAATACCAATGATTTCATGCTTGTTGAGTGACCGTATTACGGATATCCGCCCAGAGTTTTTTTGGGATATTGTCAGACAACCGGTCCTGTTTCAAAGAACCATACTGAAACTTGAAGAACACATGCATTTTCGCTATATTGATTTGGGACCTTCCGGCACATTGGCCAACTTTGTGAAATATAGCTTGGCGAAAGGGTCTGCATCACAATTTTATGACATCTTGACTCCGTTCGACCAGGAGATGGCAAAGTTGAAAAAATTTTAAGAAATGACAATAAATCGTAAGCGTGGTGTTTATCATTAAAATAGGAAAGGGGATAAAAAAATGCTTACTTATATTTTTCCCGGTCAGGGTTCTCAGGCTAAAGGAATGGGTGGGGGGTTATTTGACGAATTTAAGGAATTAACAGCGCAAGCCGATGAGATTCTGGGATATTCTATTAAAGAACTTTGTCTGGAAGACCCAAACGGCAATTTAAGTCAGACGCAATATACGCAGCCGGCGCTATATGTTGTGAATGCGCTTAGTTACTTGAAAAGAATCAAAGAAACCGGGAGAAAACCGGATTTTGTCGCCGGTCACAGCCTGGGAGAATATAATGCGATCCTTGCGGCGGGTGGATTTGATTTTGCAAGAGGCCTGATCCTTGTCAAAAAGAGAGGAGAACTGATGAGTCTGGCTACCGGCGGAGGGATGGCCGCTGTGATTGGGTTAAATGAACAGCAAATTGCCGCTGCTTTACAGCGGTACAATTTAGAGAGTATCGATCTTGCGAATTATAACAGTCCTGCGCAAATTGTCATTTCCGGTTTGAAAACCGATATAGATGCTGCAAAACCTATTTTTGAGGGGATGAAAGAGGTCCAGCTGTTTGTCCCGTTAAAAACCAGCGGCGCTTTTCATTCCCGCTATATGGAAAGCTCTAAACAGGAATTTGCAGCTTTCTTACAGGCAATTACTTTCTCTGAATTAAACATTCCCGTAATTTCCAATGTTCATGCCAGGCCCTATCGACAAACTGAGATTAAACAGAACCTAGTTGACCAGATTACACATCCGGTTAACTGGACGGAGAGTATACGCTATTTGCTGAGTCTTGGGGAGATGGAATTTGAAGAGCTTGGAACAGGCAGAGTGTTAACCGGTTTGGTTCAGCGGATTAAAAGAGAAGCGGGACCTTTAGCTGTAAGATGAGGAGCTGCAGCAGGAGTTTCGGCCTAACAGAGCCTGATAACGGCCTTACTAAGCCGGAGTTGGCGGGAGCGATAGGTCTATAGGTGTGTAAAAATAGGACAATCATTTTACCGGGGGAGGAATGATGATGATTCCAGTAGGAATTGAAGCGATGAATGTTTTTGGCGGTACAGCCTATTTAGATGTAATGAGGCTCGCTCAACATCGCCAATTGGATACGACCAGATTTGAGAATCTGTTAATGAAAGAAAAGGCTGTTGCCCTGCCCTATGAAGATCCGGTCACCTATGGGGTCAATGCGGCCAAGCCATTAATCGACTCGCTTTCGGAAGCAGAGAAAGACCGGATTGAGCTATTAATTACCTGCACCGAATCGGGCATTGATTTTGGAAAATCACTGAGTACGTATATTCATCAATACTTGGGTCTCAACCGGAACTGCCGTCTATTTGAAATCAAGCAAGCCTGCTATTCAGGCACTGCCGGATTTCAGATGGCGGTTAATTTTATTTTGTCGCAGGTTTCACCAGGCGCCAAAGCCCTGGTGATAACCACGGATATTTCAAGGTTTATGGTCGTTGACGGGGGAGAGGCGTTGACCGCCGACTGGTCCTTCGCAGAGCCAAGCGGCGGCGCAGGCGCAGTAGCCATTCTGGTCAGTGAAGCTCCCTATGTGTTTCAGGTGGATGTAGGAGCCAACGGTTATTATGGCTATGAAGTGATGGATACGTGCCGGCCGGTCCCGGACAGCGAGGCCGGCGATGCGGATTTATCCCTATTGTCATACCTGGATTGCTGCGAGCAGGCCTTTGAGGAATACCAAAAACGGGTAACCGGCGTAGACTACCGGGAGACCTTTCATTACCTTGGCTTTCACACGCCTTTTGGCGGCATGGTAAAAGGCGCGCATCGTACGATGATGCGCAAGATGAGCCAGGCTAAGCCTGCAGAGATTGATGAGGATTTCCAGCAGCGGGTAGTACCGGGATTGCTCTACTGCCAGCGGGTGGGAAACATCATGGGCGGCACCGTATTCCTGTCTTTGGCGAGCACGATCGATAACGGTCGGTTTGATACGCTCAAGCGTATCGGTTGTTTTTCCTACGGATCGGGTTGTTGTTCCGAGTTTTATAGCGGCGTCGCCACGGCGCAAGGTCAGGAGCGCCAGCGCCGCTTTGGGATCGAGAAGCAATTAAACGAACGCTATCAATTGTCCATGCAGGAGTACGAGGACTTACTGCGCGGCAGCGGCGTAGTCAAATTCGGCACTCGCAATGCCAAGCTGGATTTTGAGCTGGTTCCCGGTGTTTTGGCTTCAGGCAAAGGAAAGGAGCGGTTATATCTGGACGAAATTCGTGAGTTTCACCGGCAATACAGGTGGCTGTCATGAGTTATCAGACCATTCGGGTTCGTTGGCAGGAACCGGTGTGTTTTTTGCAGCTTTATCGTCCTGAGAGCAATAATACCATCAATAGCCGCCTGATTGAGGAATGCCGTCAGGCGCTGGAATTATGTGAAGAATCGATTACTGTCGTCGTGTTAGAGGGTTTGCCTGAGGTTTTTTGCTTTGGGGCTGATTTTCAGGAGATGCACCGGCAAATGGCCAGCGGACTACAAAATGAGCAGAGGCCGGAGCCTTTATATGAGCTTTGGCTGAAATTAGCGACCGGACCGTACATTACCATATCCCATGTCCGGGGCAAGGCCAATGCCGGCGGGGTCGGCTTTGCCGCCGCCAGTGATATGGTGCTGGCTGATGAGACCGCACAATTTAGTTTGTCGGAACTGCTGTTCGGGCTTTTGCCGGCTTGCGTTTTGCCGTTTCTCATTCGGCGGATTGGCTACCAGAAAGCCAATTATTTGACGCTGATGACCCAGCCGGTTTCGGTTCAGCAGGCACATCACTGGGGCTTGGTGGATGCCTGTGAGGTTCAGAGTGAAGCTTTGCTGCGCAAGCATTTGCTGCGGCTTAGACGTTTGCCCAAAGCAGGTATTTCGCGCTATAAACGGTACGTGAACCAACTGGATGCTTCGCTCCAGCAGTCAAAGTCATTCGCTTTGGCCGCCAATCTGGAGGTTTTTTCCGACTCTCGCAACCGTGAGCGGATTTATCGGTATGTGGAAACAGGACACTTTCCCTGGGAGGATTGATCAATCTCATTTTCAGTTAGGAGAGAAAACGATGACACAATCTGTGGTGAATGTACAGCAAATCGAACCGGGCATCGTCAAAGTAACCATGCAGGAGCGGGTACATAAAAACACATTCTCCGATGAATTAACCATTGGCCTTATCGAAGCGTTTGCGGCAATCCAGGCCAATGCAAGCTATAAAGTAGTGATTCTGACCGGATATGACAGCTATTTTGCATCAGGTGGAACCCAGGAGGGATTATTGGCTATTCATAAAGGCAAGGTCAATTTTACTGAGACCAACCTCTACAGTCTGGCTTTAGAGTGTAAGATCCCGGTCATTTCCGCCATGCAGGGCCATGGGATCGGTGGAGGTTTGGCTTTAGGTTTGTTTGCCGATTTTGTTATATTGAGCCGGGAAAGTGTTTATACGACCAATTTCATGAAATACGGGTTTACGCCGGGAATGGGCGCCACCTATATTTTACCTAAGAAATTGGGGTTTAGCCTGGCGGAAGAAATGTTGCTGAACGCTGGTAATTACCGCGGCGCTGAACTTGAAAAACGTGGAATTCCCTTTCCGGTTCTGCCCAGGGGGGAAGTATTGAATTATGCTCTTGAACTGGCCCGGCAAATCGCTGAAAAACCACGACTTTCATTGATCACGCTGAAAGATCATTTGGTTTCGTCCATCCGGGCGGAGCTTTCCAAGGTGATTGAACAAGAACTGGTCATGCATGATCATACGTTTCACCAGCCGGAGGTTAAAGAACGGATTATCGCCTTATTTGGCAAGTAAGCGGATCAACTTTCAACCCGGCCTATTAGGGTTTACTAAGATACCGCCCAGTTCAATCTGTTTTTTCTCTTGCAATATGGGAACTTCTACCGTAACGCGCCGGTTTCGGCGAGAATAGTTTGTTACGATTCCCTCCAAGCCTAACAACGGCCCATTGACAATTTGAATTTGATTTTGAACCTTTTTTACTTCGCTGATCTCAACAATTCCTTCATTGCCTATCAGTTTTTGAATTAACTGCTTTTCTTCAGGGAATATGGGCAGCAGAGAGCCTGCACTGTAAACCAGCCAACCAATACCCATTCTGTGCTTACGTAACAGATAATCAAACTCTTCAATGTTTTTTCTGTCTGTTGCTGCGAATAAGTATCCTTCAAACAAGGGCCTGATGGTGGTTATCGTATTGCCGCTTTTTCGCCAATAGACTTTTCTTTTGGGATTAATAATTTTACATTGTGAAAACATTTTTTTGCATATCAATGAGGTTGTTTCTTCTTTTCCACTTATGGTGCGAAAAACATACCACTCGTCCAAATTTATTCCCTCCTTACAAAGAATGCAATCCCTATCGCATGTTTTTTTATGCTTTATTGAAATAATTACCTGAAAGATCGTATTGTTGCTGTCACTTGTTACGTCATAGCGCGTGGTTATTTTTGCACAAACTTTTCGATACAGGTTTATGTCACGCCATTCATCCTCGGTGTACATGACTCGGCTCAGATAGTCAATGATAGCCTGTAAAAACAGCAAGCGACTGAACAAGTTATAACGGATATAACCGGCTGTCAACCAAAAGATTGGTGCAGTACTAGGGATGTAAGCCTTATTTTATCAACTAAATTTTGTATAATTTGTCATTTTATGACATGAAGGAGGTAAATAATTTGTTAACACTAATTATAGATAGATAATGAGAAATTGGTCTAAAAAAAGATCCATTTTACACAACATTAACCAATAATAAATGGTATAATAAAACAAAAATGGTATAATAAAGCACAAGAGGAAATGCTTTTGAAATTTTAGCTGTGGAGGCGCGTTAAAATTTCTAAGTTGTTATAAGCAAAGCTATTTGAAATACAAAAAGTATTTCAAATAGCTTTGTATTGTTTTTCAGCTGGTGACATCAACAATGCATACATTCTTGCAATGGCAATGCTTAATATTTAAAGGTAACTTTGACTGAACATCCTTCAATTCGACATGAAGAAAGGAGATGGCTATGAATAAACAACCTGTTATGGAAAAAGATCAGGAGCCCCAAAGCAAGCTCTTGCCGGAAAAGCAAACAGATATAGCCGTTATCGGTATGGCAGGCCGATTCCCCGGAGCGCAAAATTATGAACAGTTTTGGCAAAATCTCAGAGAGGGACGATCCGTTATTCAGGAAATTCCCCGGGAGCGCTGGGACTGGACAGCCTTTTGGGGAGAGCCGAAAACCGAAATCAATAAAAGCAATAGCAAGTGGGGCGGATTCATTGAAGCAGTGGGCGATTTTGACGCCGGTTTTTTCAGCATTTCGCCCCGGGAAGCCGAAGCCATGGACCCACAGCAAAGGATTATGCTGGAACTCACCTGGTCTTGCCTGGAGGATGCGGCGGTTTGCCCGGCGCAGTTAGCGGGAAAAAATGTCGGCGTTTATATTGGGGTCTTTAATTTCGACTATAAAGAATTGCAGGAAAAAAATTTTCGTACGATTGAAACCTACCATTCTACCGGAACAGCTTCGGCGGTAATTGCAAATCGTGTTTCCAATTACTTCGATTTTAAAGGACCCAGTTTTCCGATTGATGCCGCCTGCGCCAGTTCGCTGTTCGCCATTCATTCCGCCCTCCAGGCTTTAAAGCTAGGAGAGTGCGGCTTGGCCATCGCGGGGGGGATTAATCTCCTATTAACACCTACCCGCCATATCTCTTTTTCCAAAACCGGCATGTTGTCGCCAACCGGTTCTTGTAAAACTTTTGATGAAAGCGCCGACGGCTATGTGCGAAGTGAAGGCGCCGGCGTAATTTTGCTTAAGCCGCTGGCGCAAGCGATTGCCGACGGTAATTGCATTCATGGTATTCTCAAGGGAAGCGCCGTCAACCATAACGGCAAAACCCATACGTTAACCTATCCCAACCCTGACGCTCAGGCAGCGGTTATTGCCGAGGCCTGCAGGAATGCAAAGGTTGAACCTGAAAGCATCAGCTATGTCGAAACCCACGGAACCGGAACTCCCAAGGGAGACCCAATGGAGTTTCAGGGACTGGTAAAGGCATTTTCAACCCTTTCCTCAGAAGCGGGGACAGCTTTAGACAGCGGCTACTGCGGCTTGGGGTCGGCCAAAACGAACATCGGCCATCTGGAAGCCGCAGCCGGCATTGCCGGGGTAATGAAAGTACTGTTGGCGATGAAATACAGACAATTGCCCGGACTCCAGCATTTCAAACAGTTAAATCATCGTATTGCCAGCGAAAACAGCCCGTTTTACTTTGTACAGCAATTACAAGACTGGAACCGGCCGGAAGCAGAAAACAAGCCGGCTTTTCCCCGGCGCGCCGGCGTCAGCTCCTTTGGCTTTGGCGGCGCCAACGCCCATATAATTCTGGAAGAAGCCCCGGACATCTCCAGGCCGGCCGACAGAATGCTGCCCTATTATTTAATTTGCTTAACCGCTAAAACTGAACAAGCTTTGCGACGGAAGGAACAAGATTTACTGCATTGGCTGGAAGGGAATGGGCGCGAACATAAACTGGGGGATATTAGTATGACCTTGCTGTTCGGCAGGGAGCATTTTGAGCTAAGGTCGGCTTTTTTAGTCGGAAATGGGCAGGAATTACGGGAAAAATTACAGCAAGTTCTGGAAAAAGGAGCAGCAGAAGGCTATTTTAAAGCAAGTCATACCGTCAAAGGGAAGGAAATACGTCCTTACTTTGCCGAGCTGGAAAAGGTGATCACCAAAAAGCTGCGGACAAATAAAGCAAAGAATGAGAAGGAATATGGCGATCATCTTATGGCGCTGGCCGAAATGTACGTAGCCGGCTATAATCCTGAATGGCAGATGATTTTTTCGGAAAACAAAACGCAGCGGATTAACCTGCCAACCTATCCTTTTGCCAGGGAGCGCCACTGGATCGCCGACAGCGATGCAGTGGCCTGCAACCCAATCATCAGCAGCCTGCCGGCCTCAACACATCCTTTACTGCAGCGCAATACCTCTGATTTAGCTGAACAACGCTATAGTTCGATTTTTAACGGCCGGGAGTTTTTTCTGGCGCATCACCTGGTAAAAGGGGAAAAGCTGCTGCCGGGCGCCGCCTGCCTGGAAATGGCGCGGGCGGCAGTTGCCCAGGCAGTCGGAGACCTGGCGCAAAAACAGACGCGGCTAAGGCTCAAAGACGTAATTTGGGCCAGGCCCGTGGTCGTTGGCGAACAACCGCTTGAGATCCACATCGGCCTTTATCCGGAAGACAATGGAGACATTGCCTTTGAAATTTACGGCAAGGGCGAAAAAAATGATGATGAACCGGTCATTTACAGTCACGGCAAGGCGGAACTGGGAGCGATGACTGAAATGCCGGTCCTGGAGCTTAAGGACCTGCAGGCCCGGTGCAGTCAAAATTGTCTGAGTTCCGATCAATGCTATACAGCCTTTACAGCGATAGGGCTTGACTATGGGCCGGGACATCGGGGAATCGAGCAGGCAGCGGCCGGCCAGGAGCAATTGCTGGCCAAGCTAGCCCTGCCTGCCGCGGTCTTTGATACGAAAGACCTGTTTTTGCTTCATCCCAGCCTGCTGGATGCGGCTTTTCAGGCAATTTTACTGCTCAATTCCGGCGATTTCAAGCTAGCCCTGCCCTTTGCGCTGCAGGAACTTGAAATGTTTCGTCCCTGCCCGTCCGCTATGTGGGCGTTCGTCCGTCGCAGCGCCGGCGATAAAGCCGGAACCAGGCTGCGGAAAGCGGATGTTGATCTGTGCGACGAGCAGGGGAATGTCTGCGTGCGAATCACAGGATTTTCAACAAGGGTTCCGGACAGAGAGACCGGCCCGGCATTTCCGGCCGAGGCCGGGACTCTGCTGCTGAAGCCTTGCTGGCAGGAGCAGGCCGTTGCCGAAACAGCGGCAGTTCCTGGCTATACGCAGCATGTGGTCATGCTTTGTGAAGTGGCGGGCATAAATTCGGACAGCGTGGAAAGAGAAATGGACGGGGTACGCTGCATAACGCTGCAGGCGGAGCGGGAAAGCATCGCGGAACGGTTCCAAAGCTACGCGCTTCAGCTGTTGGAGGAAGTTCACCGCATTCTGAAAACACAAGCAAACGGACAGGCGCTGGTTCAGCTTGCGGTTCCCGGCCAAGGGGAGCAGCGCCTCTTCGCCGGCCTGGCCGGCCTGTTAAAAACGGCGCAATTAGAAAACCCGAAGTTTACCGGTCAGTTGATCGAAGCAGAATTACAGGATGATGCGGCAAGCATAATCAATAAACTACAGGAAAACAGCCTGAGCCCCGGGGATAATCATGTCCGCTATCAGGAGGGCAGGCGTTCTGTTGCTGTCTGGAGCGAAATAGAAGCTTTGGCGGAAACGATCCCCTGGAAAGATCAGGGGGTCTATTTAATTACCGGCGGCGCCGGCGGACTGGGGGTTCTGTTTGCCCGGGAAATTGCGCGGAAAGTCAAGGCCGCGACCCTGATTCTTGCCGGCCGGTCGCCGCTTCCTGCAGTGAAAGAAGCGCAGTTGAAAGAACTGGAGGCTTTAGGCGTGCGGGCTGTCTATCAACAGGTTGATGTGACCCAACCGCAAGCGGTTGTCGGCTTGATCCAAACCATCCGGGAGAATTTCGGCGGCCTCCATGGCATCATCCACAGTGCCGGCGTGATTAAAGACAATTTCCTCATCAAGAAAAGCGGGGAAGAACTGCAAGCAGTACTGGCGCCGAAAGTCACCGGTCTGGTCAATCTGGATCAGGCGAGCAAGACTGAAAGTCTGGACTTCTTTGCCCTCTTTTCATCGGTAGCAGGAGCCTTTGGCAATGCCGGGCAAGCGGATTACGCGTGCGCCAATGCTTTTATGGATGCTTATGCCGAATATCGCAATACTTTGGTGACATTAAAAGAGCGAGGGGGCCAAACCCTGTCTATCAATTGGCCGCTGTGGCAGGAAGGCGGCATGCGTATCGACGCGGCGACAGAGCAGCGGCTGACGCAGCAAACCGGGCTGGTCGCCATGCAGACGGCCACCGGCATTCAGGCCTTGTATCAGGGATTGGGGTGCGGTGAAAGTCAGGTCATGGTGCTGGAAGGAAATCGCGAACAAATCCGGACGACATTTTTGGGGCAGCCATCCACAGCGAACGTCCGGGCGGAAGCCCCGGCAAGGCAGGAAGCGCAAGCGGGGCAATCCGTTGAACCGGACTTACTCCGGGAAAGAGCTGTAAACTATTTCCAAAAATTGCTTTCCGCAGCCACTAAGCTGCCGGTACAGCGGATCGAAGCCGATGCGCCATTGGACAAATTTGGCATTAATTCGATCATGATTTTGCAATTGACGGATCAATTAGAGAAGGTATTTGGACCGTTGTCGAAAACACTATTTTTTGAATACCAGAATATTGGCGAATTAACCGGATATTTTCTTGCGGCTTATCCGGGTAAGCTGCTGGAACTACTGGGGCTTGAAGAAAAAGCGCAGCCGGACGCCGTCCCTGTCGTTATGGACGAGTCCGGGGAGCCAGACCTTCGCAGCCGCAGGCGGTCTCGCTTTACGTCCTGGCGCAGCGAAGCACCGCAAGCAAAATCCGGGGCTTTGGATATTGCCGTTATTGGCGTTTCCGGTCGCTATCCCCAGGCGAAAAATCTCCGCGAGTTCTGGAAAAATCTGCGGGACGGCAAGGATTGTATTACGGAAATTCCCCCAAGCCGCTGGGATCACAGCCTGTATTTTGATGAAGATAAAAGCAGGCCGGGGAAAAGCTACAGCAAATGGGGCGGCTTTCTCAGCGGCGTGGACCAGTTTGATCCGCTGTTCTTTAACATTTCACCGCGGGAAGCGGAACTGATGGACCCGCAGGAACGCCTGTTTTTAGAGTGCGTTTATGAAACCCTGGAGGATGCCGGCTATACCCGGGAAACGCTCAGCGGCTATCAAAGCTCCGGTATGCAGGGCAATGTCGGTGTTTTTGCAGGAGTGATGTATGAAGAATACCAGCTTTACGCAGCCCAGGAGCAAATTCAGGGCCGGCCGCTGGCGCTTTGGGGAAATCCGTCGTCAATCGCCAACCGGGTGTCCCATTTTTGTAATTTTCATGGACCAAGTATGGCTGTGGATACGATGTGCTCTTCCTCGCTGACGGCAATTCACCTGGCCTGCCAGAGTTTGCAGCGGGGCGACTGCGAGCTGGCAATTGCCGGTGGCGTAAATGTTTCCATCCATCCCAACAAATATCTGTTTCTCGCCCAGGGCAAGTTTGTGTCGAGTAAAGGCCGGTGCGAAAGCTTCGGCGAAGGGGGCGACGGTTATGTGCCGGGAGAAGGGGTAGGGGCGGTACTGTTAAAGCCGCTGGTCCAGGCGGTTGCCGACAGGGATCACATCTACGGCGTTCTTAAAGCAACGGCTGTCAATCATGGGGGGAAAACCAACGGCTACACTGTCCCCAATCCCAATGCCCAGGCTAGCGTCATCCGGCGGGCAATCAAGGAAGCCGGGATCGATCCCCGCGTAATCAGCTATATCGAGGCCCACGGCACCGGCACCTCTTTGGGGGATCCTATTGAAATTGCCGGTTTGACGAAGACCTTTGAAGAATACACGAAAGATAAACAGTTCTGCGCCCTCGGCTCGGCCAAATCCAATATTGGGCACTGCGAGAGCGCGGCGGGAATTGCCGGGGTGACGAAAGTGCTGCTGCAGCTCCAGCATGGTCAACTGGCGCCTTCGCTGCACGCTAAGGTACTGAACCCCAACATTGATTTCAGCAATACGCCCTTTGTTGTTCAGCAGGAACTTGCCCAGTGGAGCCGGCCGGTGGTTAAGCGCAACGGAGACGCCAAAGAGTATCCGCGGATTGCGGGCATTTCGTCTTTTGGAGCCGGAGGATCCAATGCCCATATCATCATCGCCGAGTATATCCCCAAGGAGCAGCCACGCACCGTCACCAGGCAAAACCCCGCCATCATTGTGCTGTCGGCCAGGCAGGAAGACCAGCTCCAGGCCAAGGCCCGGCAATTGCTGGCTGCGATACAGGAAGGACAGTTTTCCGACAGCAGCCTGGCCGATATCGCTTATACGCTCCAGGTCGGGCGCGAAGCCATGGAGGAGCGTTTGGGCTTAATCGCGGGCTCCGTGGAAGAACTGAAACAAAAACTGGCGGCGTTTGCCGATGGTCTGGAAATAATTGAAAATTTGTACCGGGGTCAGGTCAAACGCAATAAAGAGGCCCTGGCTGTTTTTGTCGCGGATGAAGAATTACGGGAGGCTGTTGAAAAATGGATTCAACGCGGCAAATACGCCAAACTGCTGGAGCTTTGGGTCAAGGGACTGGCGGTTGACTGGAACAAGCTTTACCGTGACGCCAAACCCCGGCGGCTGAGCCTGCCGGCCTATCCTTTTGCCCGGAAACGCTATTGGGCGCCTCAAGGCGCAGCACAATGCGGTAAAGGGAGAGCCGCGGCCGCAACGCATTCTTTTGATTGTCAGAGCATTGCCCCCTCCGGGCGGCAGTTCAGCCCGCCCTTATCCGCCGGCGGCAAACCGAACGGGATTGTATTACGGTCTTTACCGGATGATGCCCAACCGCCGGTCAGGCCGGACCCAGCCGCCAGTTCCTACAATTTTGCCGTGCCCCTTGCTGGCGGGGCCGCCTTGGCCATTGCGGCGGGGGAGGCTCAATCCGCCGCCGGGGACGTGCCGGCGGCGGCGCAGGTTCGAACGGCGGTTGCCGCCATCCCGCTGCAAGCATTGCAGGCGGAGCTGCAGGAAAGCCTGGCTCAGTCCCTGTATATGCCGCGGGAAGAGGTTGATGTGGATGCCAAATTTATTGATTTGGGACTGGATTCGATTATTGGGGTTGAATGGATCAGGGCGGTCAATAAACGGTATCAAATTTCCATTCCGGCAACCAAAGTTTACGACTATCCCACAATTTGCGAGTTTTCCAGCTACCTGGCCAAAGAACTGGAGAAGCAAAATCTGCCGCTCCCGGGCAGCCCGGCGCCGAGGCCCGTAGAAGCCGCAGTGCGGCTTGATCTACAGGAAATAACCCGCGTGCCAATCGGTGACGGACAAACTGCCGCCGGTGGCGGGACAAAGCCTCGGCAGGCGGCTGTTGCCAGGCCGGGTGAGCCTTATGGTCTGGTGCTTTCAACCGTACATTCCCTAAATGAATTAGCTCTCCGGCAATGGCGGCCGCCGGCAGCGGCCGGGACCGAAGTTACGATCCAGGTGAAAGCATCCGCAATCAACTTTCCGGACATCATGTGCGTACAAGGCCTGTATCCCACTATGCCGGAGTATCCCTTCGTCCCCGGCTTTGAAGTTGCGGGAGTTATCACCGGACGGGGCAGTCAGGTGACGGAATTTGAGGTCGGCGATGAAGTGCTGGCTCTTACCGGCGGACAAATGGGCGGGCACGCCGGCTATGTGAATGTTCCCGCAGCCAATACCGTGCATAAACCGAAAAATAGTTCTTTTGCAGAAGCCTGCAGTATGCCGGTGGCATTCCTGACGGCCTACTACGCTTTTACCATCGGAAAACTTGCGCCTAAAGAACACGTCGTCATTCAAACCGCAACCGGCGGCTGCGGCCTGATGGCCCTGCAACTGGCGCGCTTAAAAGGCTGCGTTTGCTACGGTACATCAAGCAAGCCGGAAAAACTGGCTATCCTTAGAAAACTGGAAGTTCCCTACACAATCAATTATCAGACCACGGAATTCGATCAGGAAATCAAAAAAATAACCAATAACCGCGGGGTGGACGTTGTATTAAACACATTGTCCGGTGAGCTAATCCAAAAGGGCTTAAATTGTCTGGCTTCTTCCGGACGTTATTTGGAAATTGCCGTCCATGCCCTGAAAACCAGTCCCAGACTAGATCTTTCCAAACTGGTCCGGAACCAGTCCATTCACAGCATTGATTTACGCCGGTTAATTTTACAGGAGGATTTAGCTGTAAAGGAACTGCTTAAGATAATGACAACCATGCTGCAAACGGGGGAAATAGTGCCGGCAGTTTCCCGGATTTACCCGGTTCATCAGATGAAAGAAGCCTTTGAATACGTAGGGCAGGGGCGGCATATCGGTAAAGTTGTCATCAGTCACGAGCAGTCAGGCATGATTGATTTAACCGAGGATTGCATCCGGCGGTTGTTAGACCAAAAACAAAATTGTGAACGGCGTACCCCCGCGGTAACGGCAACATTGCCGGTGTCGCCGGCAAAACGCCCGGCGCAAAGCCGGGAAGGAATTGCCGTTATCGGCATGGCGGGACAATTTCCCCAGGCCGGAACGCTGAACGAATTTTGGCAAAACCTGGCCGATGGCCGCGATTGCATTTCGGAAGTACCGGCCACACGCTGGTCTCTGGACGATTATTACCACCCCGATGTGGAAGCTCCCGGCAAAACCAATTGCAAATGGATGGGCGTGCTGGAAGGCGCAGACAGGTTTGAGCCGTTATTCTTTAATATTACGCCGGCGGAAGCGGAACTGATGGACCCGCAGCAACGGTTGTTTTTGCAGAGCTGCTGGCACTGCATTGAGGACGCCGGTTTGAGCCCCGCGGCGTTATCCGGCAGCCGCTGCGGCGTGTTTGCCGGCTGCGCAACAAATGATTACGGGCAGGCCGGCCCGGGCCGGGGGTTAAACGCCCACGGACTGATGGGGCGTTCGGCTTCCATATTAAGCGCCCGCATCTCGTACTTATTAAACTTAAAAGGTCCTTGTTTAGCCATAGATACCGCTTGCTCCTCCTCGCTGGTGGCGATCGCGGAAGCTTGCAACAGCCTGATCCTTGGAACAAGCGATCTGGCCCTGGCGGGTGGCGTATGCGTTATCGTTGGACCCCGGATGCACATTATGACCGGCAAAGCCGGCATGTTGTCGCCGGATGGACGCTGCTTTACCTTTGATGCCCGCGCGAACGGGTTTGTTCCCGGTGAAGGGGTGGGCGTGCTGCTATTGAAGCGGCTCGGCGACGCCATACGGGATCAGGACCCGATTTACGGCGTCATCCGCGGCTGGGGAATGAATCAGGATGGTAAAACAAATGGCATTACCGCGCCCAGTGCGAACGCCCAAACTGCGTTGGAAAAAGAAATCTATGAACGCTTTCATATCAATCCGGCGACCATTTCCCTGGCGGAAGCCCACGGAACGGGGACGAAACTCGGCGATCCCATTGAAGTGGAAGCGCTGACTTCAGCCTTCCGGGCGTTTACCACTGAGAAAAACTATTGCGCCTTAGGGTCAGTGAAAAGCAATATCGGACATTTACTGACAGCGGCGGGGGTGTCCGGGGCCATCAAAGTATTACTGGCGTTAAAACACCGCCTGCTGCCGCCTACCATTCATTATCAAGCCCTTAATGAGCATATTTCCCTGGACGGCAGTCCGTTTTACATCAACAGCAAACTTAAGCCCTGGCAAGCCCCCAGCGGTACTGGGAGACGGGCTTGCGTCAGCTCCTTCGGGTTTAGCGGCACCAATGCCCATTTGGTCATCGAAGAATATCCTTCGCGGGTCCTGGAACGGCCTTTGGCTGAGGGTAACTCCCGCCAGCCGGCCATCATTGTGCTGTCGGCCAGGAATGAGGAGCGGCTCCAGGCGCAAGCCCGGCAATTGCTGGCCGCAATACAAGACGGACAATTGGCCGACCAAAGCCTGGCGGATATTGCCTACACGCTACAGATAGGCCGGGAAGCCATGGAAGAGCGCTTAGGCTTCATCGTGAACTCCAGTGAAGAACTAACAAAAAAACTAACAGGGTTCATCGCCGGCCAGCCGGGCATAGAGGGACTGTACCGGGGGCAGCTCAAACGCAACAAAGAAACCCTGGCTGTTTTTGCCGCAGATGAAGAATTGCAGGAAGCCGTTGTAAAATGGATCCAACGCGGAAAATATGATAAATTGCTGGACCTTTGGGTCAAAGGCCTGGTTGTTGACTGGAACAGGATCTACGCTGACGCCAGACCCCGCCGCATTCGTCTGCCGGGCTATCCTTTTGGCGGGGAACGTTATTGGATTGCGGATCAGCAGGAAAATATTAGTGCGGGGCAGAAGGAAGCCGCGGCGTGCGGGCCGGAAGGCGAGGGCGGCTTGACGGGAGTTTTAGGAACGCTGCTGCTTCAGCCTGTCTGGCAGGAAGCGGCTATTGCCCGGGAAATCACAGCCCCCACTTATCATCAGCAGCAACTGGCCATATTTTGTGAGCCGGGTGAAGCCGCCGGCCAAAGCCTTGCCGCCGGCCGGCACGGGATACGCTGCCTGATCTTAAAGTCTGACCAAAAAGACATAGCGGAACGGTTTCAGACCTATGCCGTGCGGGTCCTTGAGGAACTGCAGCGGCTGCTTAAAGAGGGGCGGGTGCTGGTCCAGCTTGTCGTTTCCGGCCAAGGAGAACGACAGCTCTTTGCCGGATTAGCCGGCTTATTGAAAACAGCCAGGATCGAAAATCCAAAACTCAGCGGCCAGCTGATTGAAGTGGAGCCGGAGGCAACTGCGGAAAAAATGATTGGGCTCCTGCAGGAAAGCAGCCAAATTCCGCAGGAGGAATATATCCGCTATAAAGACGGCAAACGGCTGCTCGCCAGGTGGCGTGCGCTTGAACCACCCGCGGAAGCAGATCCCTGGCGGAACGGGGGCATCTATTTAATTACCGGCGGAACCGGCGGTTTGGGACTGATTTTTGCCAAAGAAATTGCCCGGCAGGTCAACGGCGCAACATTAATTCTTACGGGACGGTCCCCGCTGGGGGCGGACAAGCAAGCCCGGCTGAATGAATTGACGGCCTTGGGCGCCCGGGCCGAATACCAAGCGGTCGATGTTACGCACAGGGCAGCGGTCGGCGGTTTAATTGAAAGTATTCAAGCGAGGTTTGGCGGGCTTCATGGCATTATCCATTGTGCGGGCGTGATTAAGGACAGCTTTATTCTCAAGAAAACCAGGGATGAACTTGAGGCCGTGCTGGCCCCCAAGGTTACCGGCCTGGTGAACCTGGATCTGGCAAGCAAGGAACTGCCGCTGGACTTTATCGTGTTCTTTTCCTCAATAGCCGGCGTGCTGGGCAATACCGGTCAGGCCGACTATGCCGCCGCCAACGCTTTTATGGACGCTTACGCCAGGTATCGCAATGCTTTGGCAGCCGCCGGACAACGTAAGGGTCCGACCCTCTCAATCAACTGGCCGTTATGGCAGGAGGGTGGGATGCGTATTGACAGGGAAACCGAACAGCTGCTGCGGCAAAGCACCGGGCTGGCCGCTATGGAGACGCCGGCCGGCATCCGGGCCTTTTATCAGGGCTTAGCCGCCGGACGGGATCAGGTGATGGTGGCGGCAGGGGAACGGTCCAGGCTGCAAGCGTTCCTGACAGACGCGCTTCTGCAGGCGCCTGCTCCGCCGGCGCAAACCGTCTTTATTCCGCTGGAGGCGGGACTGTTGCGGGAGAAAACGCTCTATCAGCTGAAAGTCCTATTTGGTGAAATTACCAAGCTGAGTGTGGGTGGGATAGATGAGAACGAACCGCTGGAAGCCTATGGGATTGATTCAATGATGATTACCAGGATCAACCGAAAACTTGGCGGTGTTTTTGGCGAATTGTCCAAAACCTTGTTTTATGAATACCAAACCCTGGCCGCTTTAGCCGAATACCTTATTGCCGACCACCGTACAGCTTGCGCGCGGTGGACCGGCCTTGGCGAGCAAGCGCCGCGCCTGACTGACCAGCTTGCCGCGCCGTCCGGGGTAAACGCAGGCCGGCTGCCGGTCCGGGAGGCTGCCGTTGCAGCACCGGAAAAGGGAACACGGGAACCCATCGCCATCATTGGCCTGAGCGGGCGTTATCCGCAGGCAAAAAACCCTGGTGAATATTGGGAGAACTTAAAAAACGGCAAGAATTGCATCACCGAAATTCCCGCAGAGCGTTGGTCTCTGGACGGCTTTTTTCATCCTGACCCTCATAAAGCCGTGACGCAGGGAAAAAGCTATTGCAAATGGGGCGGCTTTATTGACGGGTTTGCGGATTTTGATCCGCTCTTTTTCAATATGTCGCCGCGGGAAACGATGAGTATGGACCCGCAGGAACGGCTGTTTATTGAAGCTTGCTGGGAAGTGCTGGAGGACGCCGGCTACACCAGGGAGCAGCTGGCCGCCCGCTATCACCGCCGGATCGGTGTTTTTGCGGGAATTACCAAGACCGGCTTTGATTTATACGGACCTGATTTATGGAAACATGACGAAAAAGTATTTCCGCAAACTTCATTTGGCTCGGTAGCCAACCGGATTTCCTATCTCTTAAATTTACAGGGGCCCAGCATGCCGGTCGATACTATGTGCTCCTCCTCCTTGACGGCCATCCATGAAGCGTGTGAACATCTTCAGCATCAAGAGTGTGAAATGGCCATTGCCGGCGGAGTGAATTTGTATCTTCATCCTGCCAGCTATCGCCGTCTCTGTGCAGTGCAAATGCTTTCGACGGACGGACAATGCAAAAGCTTCGGCGAGGGCGGAAACGGCTTCGTACCCGGTGAAGGGGTCGGCTGCGTTTTGCTTAAACGCCTGTCCGGGGCGGTTGCCGATGGGGATCATATTTATGCTGTCATTCGGGGAACCAGTGTCAATCATGGCGGTAAAACCAACGGCTATATGGTGCCAAATCCCACCGCCCAGGGAGACGTCATCCGGGCGGCTCTGGATAAAGCCGGAATTGATGCCCGGACAATCAGCTGCATTGAAGCCCACGGGACAGGGACGACGCTGGGCGATCCAATTGAAATCACCGGACTTACCCAGGCCTTCCGCAAAAATACGCCGGATAACGGATTTTGCGCTCTGGGGTCTGTAAAATCGAATATTGGGCATCTGGAGGCTGCGGCGGGGATTGCGGGACTGACTAAAATTGTCCTGCAAATGAAACACCAAAAAATTGCCCCAAGCCTGCACGCCCGGAGTTTGAATGCCAACATTCAGTTTGAACAAACGCCATTTGCCGTTCAGCAAGAACTTGCGGACTGGCAACGGCCGGTAGTTGAAATTGATGGACAAGCCCGTGAGTATCCGCGGCGGGCCGGCATTTCCTCCTTTGGGGCGGGGGGCGTTAACGCGCATGTCGTGCTGGAAGAATACATTTCACCGGAACCGGAAACAGAGTCTGTCAGGATTACCGCGCAAAGCCCCGCTCTGGTTGTGCTGTCGGCCAGGAATGAAGAACAGCTTAAGGAACAGGCACGGCGGCTGTTGTCTGCGATTCAGGTGCAATCCGGGGTAAATCTGGCGAATTTGGCCTATACGCTCCAGGTAGGTCGCGAAAGCATGGAAGAACGCCTGGGTTTTCTGGCGGGGTCTGTCAATGAACTGGAAGAAAAGCTACAGCAGTTCGTGGCTGGCGAGGAGAGCATTGAGGCTCTGTACCGGGGGCAGGTCAAAAGCAATAAAGCTGCCTTGCGTGTGCTTGCGGACGATGAAGATATGGCGAAAATCATGGATGCCTGGATCAGTAAAGGAAAATATAGAAAATTGCTGGAGCTTTGGGTCAAGGGCCTAAACCTGGACTGGAACAAGCTGTATAGCGATGCCAAACCTCAACGGATGAGCTTACCGACCTATCCTTTTGCCAGGGAGCATTATTGGCTGAAGAAAACCAGTCAAACCAGCGCCGGTTCCTCACCGCAGCCCAATGCCCTGCAGGAGAATGACGCGTTATATGAACAGCTCATTGATGAAGTGATCAATGATACATTAAGTGTGGATGACGCCATTGGAAAAATCATGAATTAGACGGATGTCACTGGAGGCGAAATTTGGGAGGGATACAATGAAGGCCATTCTGGAATATATTATTGGCGAAGCAAAAAATAAGCGCCTGTCAAAAAGCGAGGCAGTGGCCTTAATCCGCCAGCTGCAAACGCAAAATGATCCGGCCGCCGTGACGGTCCCGGCGGTTGAACGTTCAGACTGCAATGAAGTACGGAAGATTGAGGTTGAAAACTTCCGGTCAGGCAAACCGAGCGGCATTTCATTGCGGTATTGTCAGGATGGCCAAGCTCCGTCAAGTCAGCAGGCAAGAGGGGCCCGTCAATCCATCACGTTAGCTTCGACCGCCGTTCTGCTTCCCCCAACCGGAAATAGCAGCGGCTCTGAACAGGCGGCCGGCAGAAAAAACCTGGCGGAAACCCTGCAGGAAGAACTGGCGGCAAGCGTAGCAGAAATTTTGTACATGAAGCGGAGCGATGTCGAAGCGGATAAAAATTTTACGGATATGGGGCTGGATTCCGTCATCGGCGTGGAATGGATTAAGGTCATCAACGACCGGTACGGAACCTCAATTACGGCGGCAAAACTCTATGATTATCCAAGCCTTAGCGAGTTCGCCGGCTTCCTAGCCGGCCAATTGCCCGACCAGGGAGCAGCCCCTGCCGCCGCCGGAACATTGGCCGCGCTTCCTTCCGCCGGAAAGCAAAAGCCTCTTCCGTTGCCTTTGGCCACAGGGCAGGCCCAGCGCCCGGGCGAGCCGCAGCCGGTCAATGCAGTCCTGCATCCGGCGCATTTTATATCAGGCAAGGAAGCTATCGCTATTGTCGGTATGTCGGGCCGGTATCCCGGGGCGGCTAATCTGGAACAATATTGGGCCAATCTGGTCCGGGCGAAAAACTCGGTGCGGGAAATTCCTGACGATCGCTGGGCTGTGGACCAATACTATGAGCCAAGCCCGGCCGGTACGGGAAAAATGGTTTGCAAATGGATGGGCATGCTGGAGGATATCGAATGCTTTGATCCATTGTTTTTTCATATTTCCCCAGCGGAAGCCGCAGCGATCGACCCGCAGCACCGCATTTTCCTGCAGGAAGGCTATAAAGCCTTTGAGGACGCAGGTCTGACCCGCCCGGCGCTGAGCAACAAAAAATGCGGTGTCTATCTTGGGATTATGAGCAATGAGTATGGCCTGCTGCTCTATAATCACCCGCTGGCCCGGCTGAATACAACCGGCAACAGTTTTGCGATTGCGGCGGCCCGCATTCCGTATTTTCTGAATCTGAAGGGATCGGCAATTCCCATCGATACAGCCTGCTCTTCCTCTTTGGTGGCCACCCATTTCGCCTGCCAGGCCTTATTGAACAGAGAGCTTGATCTGGCGCTGGTTGGCGGTGTCAGTCTATACCTGCTGCCGGAGTCTTATCTCGCGATGTGCGCGGCCGGGATGCTGTCGCCGGACGGCCGGTGCAAAGCCTTTGACAATAGCGCCAATGGCTTTGTGCCCGGAGAAGGTGTGGGAGCGCTGGTATTAAAGCGATTGCAGGACGCCGAGGACGACCGGGATGTAATTCATGGCCTGATCATTGGCTCAGGAATCAATCAGAACGGTAAAACAAACGGGATTACTGCTCCCAGCAGGAACAGCCAGATTGAATTGGCGCGGGAAATATATAATAAATATCAAATAGATCCGGCCGGCATTAGTTATATTGAAATGCATGGAACAGGGACGAAGCTGGGGGATCTCATCGAATTAGAGGCTTTATCCACGGTGTTTAAAGAGAAGACGGCGCAACAGAATTTTTGCGCCATAGGTTCGGTCAAAACCAATATCGGCCATACCGCAGCAGCTTCCGGTATCGCCGGCATTCAAAAAATATTGTTGTCCATGCGGTATAAAAAACTGGCGCCGACATTGCATTTTACAAACCCTAATGAGCATTTTAATTTTGCTGATTCTCCATTTTTCGTCAATACCGCTTTGCTGCCCTGGGATACTGCCCCGAATGCGCCCCGGCGCGCCGGGGTCAGTTCCTTTGGCTTTAGCGGAACAAATGCCCATATTGTCCTGGAAGAATATATTCCAAAAGCCGCCGTCAGAGCACCGGCGGCAGTCAATGCCGGTGATCCGGCCGTATTTGTATTGTCGGCCAAAAGCCAGGAGCAATTGAAAGTTTATGCACAAAGCATGAAGGATTGCCTGGAAGCCAATCCGGATCTTGCACTGGCGGATGTTGCCTATACTTTACAGGTAAGCCGCGAAGCAATGGACTACCGGCTCGCTGTTTTGGCGGCGGGCAGAGAGAGCTTGCTCCAGGCGATCGCCGGGTTTGTTGAGCAAAATTCGCCGGCGGAGGTTCTGACGGCTCATGGAAGCAGCAGGGAGGTCAGTGCAGCGGAGGAAGCCACCGTAGCCGCCTTGCTGCGAAAAAAGGAGCTTAAAAAAGCCGCGGAATTATGGGTGAAAGGGCTGAACGTAGACTGGAGCCTGCTGTATGGCGATGACAAACCCCGGCGCTGCAGCCTGCCGACCTATCCCTTTGCCAAGGAACGCTACTGGCTGAACGGCAGCAGCAGTGCCTTTTCAAGCCGGGAAGGACTCCCGCCGCCAACCCTGGAGGAGCAGGGGCAAATTGAACCTGAGCGATACGCCTATGATGAGCCATATCTCAAAGACCATACCGTCTTTGGCGAGCAGGTGCTGATCGGCGTGACTCACGGCAGTCTGGCAATCAACGCCTTTTTTAAGCTCTTTCCATGGGAAAACAGCGTCCGACTGCACCGGCTGAGCTTTGTAAAAGCCATTGAACTGAAACCGGGCCGGCAGATTGAGGTTCTGGTTGAGCCGGTACAAACCGGAAGTACGATTGATTTCGAGGTCAGGTATCGTGAGACGGCGGCAACAGCCTGGGAGCTTACCGCTACCGGGCAATTGCAAAAAGCCGCTTGCGAAAGCCAATCCATCGATATAGAAACGGTGAAAGCCGCTTTAGAAGAATTTCAGCACCCGGAGCAGATTTATTCGGCCAATCCCGCCGTTGCCCTGGGCGACAGCTTCAAGACAATCACCCGGCTTTATACAGGAAAGGAGCAGGTGCTGGCAAGGATTGCTTTGCAGGAAGCCTCTCTGCAGGAAATTCATGATTATGCTTTGCATCCGCTAATTACTAACAGTGCCTTTCAGGCCGTGGTCCCCTTAATCGGAGCTATTGGCGGCGGTTTTCTGCCTTTTGGCGTGAAGGATATTTATTTTCGGAAAAGCGGCCGCCTGGAACAATGCTGGCTGTTGGTGAAGCTGGTAAAAAACTCAGGGGAAATGATCGTGTTTGATGCGGATGTGGTGAATGATCAGTCCCAGGTTGTGGCTCAATTTTCAGGGTGCTCGCTGAAACGGCTTCGCTCCGGCGATGAAATTCCGGCCGCAGAGCCCCTGTCTGAGTTTGCCGGGTTCCATCAACCCGCGCCCAATACAGCCGGGCTGTCCTTTAAAATTCAAAAATACCTGACGAAGAAGTTAAGTAAGGTTGTACCTGATCCGGCAAAACTTGTAAACCTAGAGGTTAACCTGATGGACCTGGGCCTGGAATCCTATCAGTTGGTGGCGGTGGCCGGCGAAATCGAACAAGACTTAAACATTGAATTATATCCCACCCTGTTTTTCGAATACCCCAGCCTGAAAGACCTTACCGCTTTTTTTTCCCGGGAGCATCAGCATTCATTCGCTCAACTCAGCGGGAGCGAGGCAAAACAACCCCTGGTTTCCACTCCCGCCGAAATATTCCCGACCCAAACTGCGCCGGAACCCTTACCGCCCGGCCGGGTCCGGCCGCCGGCATTATCGGCCGCCACTGCATCCGCCGGGTTGATAAGAGATGATATCGCGGTGATCGGGATGAACGGTTTGTTCCCGGGCGCATCAAACCTGGGACAATTCTGGCAAAATTTGCGTGACAAGAAAGACGTGATAAGGGAAATTCCTCCGGATCATTGGGATTACCGTCCCTGGTATGACCGCAGCCCGGAGGCTAAAGATAAAACCTATTGCAAATGGGGCGGTTTTATTAATGATGTGGCTAAATTTGACGCCGGATTTTTTAATATTTCGCCCCGGGAAGCGGAATGGATGGACCCGCAGCTGCGGCTGCTGCTGCAAATCATTTACGCCACTGCGGAGGACGCAGGCCGCATCAATCAGTTACGGGGCACCGATACCGGCGTATTTGTCGGCGTTTGCTCGCATGATTACGCGGATAAGATGGCCGAGCTGAACCTTCCTGTGGACCCCTATATGGGTACCGGCAACGCCCAAACGGTCATTGCCAACCGTATTTCCTTCTTATTTGACTTAACAGGTCCCAGCATAGCGGTGGATACCGCCTGCTCCTCCTCCTTGTTCGCCCTGCATTATGCCTGCCATGCTTTGCGCAATAGAGAATGCGGCATGGCTTTTGTCGCAGGAGCCAATTTGCTTCTGTCATCCTGGCATTATCGCTATTTTGCCAGTCTTGGCGCTTTATCGCCCACCGGACGCTGCCATACCTTTGACGCCGCCGCGGACGGCTATGTACCGGGAGAATGCATTGCCGGCATCCTGTTGAAGCCCTTGCGGCAGGCGCAAACAGACGGAGATCATATTTATGCGGTGGTAAAAGGCTCGGCAGCACTGCATGGCGGTTATACCCCTTCTTTCACCGCCCCGAGCGTTGACGGTGAGGAAAATGTCATTGTGAAAGCCTGGCAGGATGCCGGTATCAACCCGGAAACCATCAGTTATATCGAAGCCCACGGCACAGGAACCAAGCTGGGCGACCCTATTGAAATCAACAGTATGAAAAAAGCCTTTCAACGGTTTACGCAAAGGCAGCAGTTTTGCGCGATCGGCTCAGTTAAAGCCAATATTGGCCATACGGAAGGAGCGGCGGGAATTGCCGGCATTTTGAAAGTCATTCTGCAGATGAAGCACCGTCAAATTCCAACTTTGCCGCGGTTTCATACGCTTAATTCCTATATTCAGCTGGATCAGTCGGCGCTCTATCTGAACCGGGAAACCGAGGAATGGAAAAAACCGGCGGACGGGCCAAGGCGGGCGGGGATCAGCTCTTTTGGGATGGCCGGTACGTATGCCCATATTGTGCTCGAAGAATACGCCGATCCGCAGCCGCCGCCCATTGCGATAACTCCGCAAAACCCGGCAATCATCGTACTGTCGGCCAGGAGCAGAGACCGGCTTAAAGCGCAGGCGCGGCAATTGCTGTCCGCACTTCAAGCACAGCAATACAGCGATAGAGATTTGGCCGATATGGCCTACACCCTCCAGCTGGGCCGGGAAGCGATGGAAGAACGCCTGGGCCTGCTGGCCGGTTCTAGCGCGGAGCTTTCCGAAAAGCTGAACCGTTATCTGGAAGATCAGGAGGATATGGAAGACGTCTATCAAGGGCAGGTAAAAAACCACCATGAGACATTGGCCGTGTTTGCCGCGGATGAAGATATGCCGAAACTCATTGATACCTGGCTTAGCAAAGGGAAGTATGCGAAGCTGTTGGCGCTTTGGGTCAAGGGCCTCAGTTTTGACTGGAGCAAGCTGTACGGCGAGCCGAAACCGCGCCGCATCAGCCTGCCAACCTATCCTTTTGGCGGGGAACGGTACTGGCTGGACGAAACAGGCGGCCAAGCCGCCGGCGGGCCAGCGGCAACGCCGGCAGCTTACCTCCATCCTTTATTGCACCAAAACACCTCCGACCTTACCGCGCAGCGGTTCAGTTCCACCTTTACCGGCAATGAGTTTTTCCTGACCGATCATGTCGTAAAAGGCCGGCGGGTTCTGCCCGGGGTGGCCTATCTGGAAATGGCCCGGGCGGCAGTGGAACAGGCCGCCGGCGTCCGGGCGGCAAGCGGCGCCGGGATCCGGCTCAAAAACGTGGTCTGGACCCGGCCCGTTGTTGTGGATGAACAGCCTGTGCCGGTGGAGATCCGGCTTTATCCGGAAGACAGCGGGGAAATTTCCTACGAAATATATAGTGACTGCGCAGCGGCCGGGCCCGTCGTGCACAGTCAGGGCATGGCGGCGCTGGACGCATCCGCCGCAGCGCAAACATTAGATCTGCCCGCCCTGCGGGCCGAGTGCAGCCTCGCTTCGTTTTCCCCGGCCCGGTGCTATGAGGCTTTTCAGGCGATGGCGATCGACTATGGCCCGTCGCACCAGGGACTTGCCGCGGTGTGGGTGGGGCAGGGGCAGGTATTGGCGAAACTCTCCCTGCCGTCCGTCAGTTTCCGGCCGCAGGAAGCGTTCGTTTTGCATCCCGGCATGCTGGATTCCGCCCTGCAGGCGGCCATCGGCCTGCTTCTGGTTTCCGGGAACAGACCGGACTCGCCGCTCCTGCCCTTTGCACTGGAGGAACTGGAACTGTCTGGCCCCTGCCAGCCGGTCATGTGGGCTTTGCTCCGTTTCAATGACGGCAGAGGAGAGCAGGTACGCAAATTCGATATTGACCTGGGCGATGAGCAAGGCCGGATTCTGGTCAGGCTGAGAGGACTTTCCTCCAGAGTGCTGGAAGGCGATATCCCCGCCGGCAAGGCGCCGCAGGCAGTTCCGTTCCAAACTTCCCCGGGAGAAATTACGGACGGAAACGTGCTGCTGACTCCCGTGTGGAATCCGGTTCCTCTGGAGAAAGGTCAGGTCTTGCCGGCGCCTGCCGACAAGCTGGTCATTGCCGGAGGAACGAAAGACCTGAACGAGCTCCTTCGGCAATGCTATCCGCAAGCGCACCTCCTTGAGCTCCGACCCGGGGACAGCAGCGCAGAAATAGCCCAAAAACTGGCGGCGCATGGTTTCGTCGATCACCTGATGTGGATTGCTCCCGGGAATCCTTTGGGGTCTTTAGCGGATGACGCAGTAATTGAAGAACAGGAGCAAGGCGTGCTCCGGATTTTCAGAACGATGAAAGCCCTGCTTAGTTTAGGCTATAGCGGCAGGGATTTAGCCTGGACATTGGTCACCATCCAGGCGCAGCCTGTGTATCCGGGCGAACCCGTCAACCCAACCCATGCCGGCCTGCACGGGTTCATCGGTTCGGTGGCCAAGGAGTATCCCAACTGGAAGATCCGGCTCATCGACCTGGAAGCCGGGGGCGACTGGCCGCTTGAGGATATTTTCACTTTACCGGCCGATCCGCAGGGAAACGCCTGGCTCTACCGGAGCCGCGAGTGGCATCGGCAGCAGCTGATCCCGCTCAGCCGTCCCGCAATCGACCGGACCCTTTACCAGACGGGCGGCGTGTATGTGGTGATCGGCGGAGCCGGCGGCATTGGCGAAGCCTGGAGCGAATATATGATCCGGGCTTATCAGGCCCAAATCATTTGGATCGGCCGGCGGGGCAAGGACCAAACCATTCAGGCCAAGCTGGACAGGCTGTCCGGTCTGGGCCCGGCGCCGCACTACATCGCCGCGGACGCCAGCGACCGTCAGGCCCTGGAGCAAGCCGTCGAAGCAATCAAAGAGCGCTATGCAAAGATCAACGGAGTCGTTCATGCCGCCATCGTACTGGCGGATAAAAGCCTGGCGAAGATGGAAGAGGAAAACTTCAGAGCCGCTCTTGCAGCCAAGGTGGCTGTGAGCGTGCGTATCGCTCAAGCCTGCAAAGCTGAACCCCTGGACTTTGTCCTGTTTTTCAGCTCAATCGCCGTGTTTGCCAAATCCGCCGGACAGAGCAACTATGCCGCCGGCTGCACGTTCAAGGATGCTTTTGCCAGCCAGCTTTCCCGGGAATGGCCTTGCGCCGTAAAAGTAATGAACTGGGGGTATTGGGGCAGCACCGGCATTGTCGCCGCCCAGCCTTATCAGGAAAGGATGGAGCAGCTGGGCTTAGGTTCCATTGAACCCGCGGAAGCGATGGCGGCTCTGGAGGCGCTGCTGGCCGGGCCGCTGAATCAAATGGCGCTGCTCAAGGCAATCAAACCGGTGACCGTACTGGAAGGAATCAATGCCCGGGAACGGATCATCGTCTATCCGGACACTGCCGCCCCGCCCGTTTCCGGCATCAAGAGCCGGATTCCGGGGACGGGGACGGAGGTCCGGCGGATTCAGTCCCGGGTAGATTCTGAGAGCAAGGAGTTTGACCGCTTTCTCTGCCGGCTGTTATGGGGTCAATTGCAGTCTATGGGATTATTTACCGAACCGAATACGGCGCCGGACGACCTGAAAGCCCGGGCCGGGCTGCGCAGCTTATATCACCGGTGGCTGGATGAAAGCATAGCGGTGTTGAGCCGGAACGGTTACCTGAGCCGGGACGGTGAGCGGTGCTCCGTAATGGATACCGCACCGGTCGATATGGATGCGGTTTGGCAAGAGTGGGAACTGAAAAAAGACGCCTGGCTGGAAAACCCCGGCACGAAAGCCCGGGTGATTTTGGCGGAGGCAGCGCTGCGGGCCTTGCCGGAAATTCTTACAGGCAGAGTGCCTGCCACGGAGATCCTGTTTCCGGCCTCCTCCCTGCAATTGGTCGAGGGGATCTACAAAGGCAACCTGGTGGCGGACTATTTTAACGAAGTACTGGCCGATACCCTGACGGCCTATCTGCAAGAACGGCTGGAACAGGATTCAGCCGCTCAAATCAAAATTTTAGAAATCGGAGCAGGCACAGGGGGAACCAGCGCCATGGTTTTCCAAAAACTACAGCCTTACCGGGAGCATATCCGGGAATATTGCTATACGGATATTTCCCAGGCTTTTTTATTGCATGCCCAACAGGAATATGGTCCGGAAAACCCCTATCTGACTTATCGGATTTTTAACGTGGCAGCGCCCTTTAACGGGCAAAACATCAGCCCGGGCGGGTACGATGTTGTCATTGCAGCCAATGTGCTGCACGCCACCCGCAATATCCGGCAAACCTTGCGCAATGCCAAGACGGCCTTAAAGAAAAACGGGCTGCTGCTGTTAAATGAAATCAGCGGCAAGGCTTTGTTTGCCCACCTGACCTTCGGTTTGCTGGAAGGCTGGTGGTTATACGAGGACACGGCTCTGCGCCTGCCCGGCTGCCCCGGCCTGGCTGCCGAAACCTGGCGGACGGTGCTGGGAAGCGAAGGTTTCGGAACGCTCTTATTTCCGGCGTCCGGGGCGCATGAACTGGGTCAGCAGATCATCGCCGCCGTCAGTGACGGCGTTGTCCGGCAGCAACGGCAGCCGGCGGATAAAGTGTCGGTGCGGCCGGCTGCCAAGACGCCGGCGGCGGAGCAAACTTCAAAAACCGGACTTCCATTGGCGGCAAAAGGCGTAACACAGGAATGGCTGCGGGCTGAAAGCACAGCCTATATTCAAAAGCTGGCGGCCGAAACGCTAAAAATTCCGGTTGATAAAATTGATTCCGCCGAGCCCCTGGAAAAATACGGTATTGATTCAATTTTGGTTGTTCAATTAACCAATCAGCTAAGCAAGGTAATGGCTGATATTCACAGTACCCTGTTTTTTGAATATCAGACCATTGACGCCCTGGTGGAACATTTCCTAAAAACCAGGCCGGATTCCTTGCTGGCGCTGACCGGGTTAAACGAATTAAAAGGCCAATCCCTTGCTGAGCGGGAATTTGCCGGCGATCATGAAGCTGTTGCTCAGCCGCTGCCGGCGCGCAGCAGACGGCCGCCGGGAAAACCGGGACGGTTTCTCCGGCCTGAACGGCCGGAAAGCGATGCGTCCGCACTGCGGCCTGACAGGGATCAGGACATTGCGGTCATCGGCCTTGCCGGACGTTATCCCGGGGCCGGAACCATTCCGGAATTCTGGCGTAATCTCAGGGCCGGCAAAGATTGTATCGTTGAAATTCCCCGGGATCGCTGGGACCATCGGTTATACTTTGATCAGGATAAGGGTAAGCCGGGAAAAACTTACTGCCGCTGGGGCGGCTTCATCGAAGGCATGGATCAGTTTGATCCCCTGTTTTTCAATATCTCGCCGCGGGAAGCGGAACTGATGGATCCCATGGATCGCCTTTTCCTGGAAACTGTCTGGCAGCTGCTGGAAAATGCGGGCTATACGCGGGACACCTTGGCCCGCCAATATCAATCCAGGGTCGGGGTTTATGCCGGTGCGATGTTCCAGCAGTATCACGCGTTTGCCGCCGATGCGGCTCACGAGGCGGCAATCGCCGTGTCCTCCTACAGTTCCATTGTCAACCGGGTTTCCCATTATTTTAATTTCCAGGGTCCCAGCGTGGCTGTGGACACTATGTGCTCTTCTTCCGGGCAGGCCGTCCATATGGCCTGCCAAAGCTTGCTGCGGGGTGATTGTCGGCTGGCAATCGCCGGCGGCGTCAATCTGTCGATCCATCCCAGGAAATACCTGGGGCTGAGTCAGGCACAATTGCTTGGCAGTCATGAGGGCAGCAGAAGCTTTGGGGCTGGAGACGGTTATCTTCCGGCGGAAAGTGTAGGCGCCGTATTATTAAAGCCGCTGGACAAGGCCATCGAGGACCGGGATTCCATCCTGGCGGTAATCAAATCGACTGCGGCCAATCACGGGGGCCATACGAGCGGATTCGCCGTTCCCAGCCTGCATGGACAGGCGCAATTAATTGCCGAGCATTTTAAACATGCCGGGGTCCATCCCCGGAGCATCAGCTATGTGGAAGCAGCCGCCAACGGATCCGCTCTCGGCGACGCCATTGAGGTGGCCGGCCTGAACAAAGCCTTTCGGCAATTTACCGCCGATCAGCAGTTTTGCGCCATCGGTTCGGTGAAATCAAACATCGGCCACCCGGAAGCCGCCTCGGGCATTGCCCAGTTGACGAAGGTGATTTTACAGCTGCAGCATCAACAGCTGGTTCCGTCCATTAAAACCGAGCCGCAAAACCCCGATATCCAGTTTGCCGGCACCCCGTTTTACCTGCAGCGGGAACTGCAGGAGTGGAAGCGGCCGGTGGCAAGGATTGAGGGCCGGGAACATGAGTTCCCGAGGCGGGCGACTGTCAGTTCGTACGGGGCGGGAGGCTCGAATGCCCATTTGATTGTGGAAGAATATATCCCTTTGCGGCAGGAGCCTGCTCCTGCCGCCCATTCGCCGCAAATTGTCATTTTTTCGGCTAAGAACAGCGGGCGTTTGCAGGCCATGATTGAGCAAATGCTGGCATTTGTTGAGCAGCAAAACGCGTTTTCCCTGCCCGACCTGGCCTATACGCTCCAGATCGGACGGGAAGAAATGAACGCCCGGGCGGCCATGGTGGTAAAAACCCGGGCCGAACTGCTCCAAGGCCTGCGGGAATGCCAAACCTTGATGAAAGACGGAAGCCAGGCGGCAACAGCCATCCCCGTATTTACCGGACAGGCGGCAGACGACGCGGATGTTAACAAGCTTCTGTCCGGGCAAGCGGGGGAAACGGTCATACAAACGCTGCTGGCGGAAAACAAGCTGGAAAAAATTGCGCTCTATTGGGCGCAAGGCTGCAAAATCCCCTGGGAGTCGCTGCATGCCGGGACGGCCGTGCGCCGGATTGCTCTGCCCGCTTATCCCTTTGCCAGGAACCGCTACTGGGTGCCTGCACCGGCGCATGAGGCGACCGCAGCCGGCGCCATTCAGCCTCTGTTGCACCAAAACACCTCCGACCTCTTCGAGCAGCGTTTCAGTTCGACCTTTACGGGCCGGGAGTTTTTCTTGCGCGATCACCGCGTTCAGGGACGGCTGGTGCTGCCGGGCGTGGCTTGCCTGGAGATGGCCCGGGCGGCAGTGGCGCAGGCCGCGGGAGTCTTGCAAACAAGCCCGCCCCGGCTGCGGCTTAAACATATCGTTTGGGTCCATCCCCTGGTGGTAGACCAGCAGGCAGCGCAGGTACACATCGGACTTTTTCCCGAAGAAACCGGTGAAATTGCCTTTGAAATTTATAGTCAAACCGATGCGGGCGAAGCGGGGCGGATGGTTCATTGCCAGGGTACGGCGGCGCTCGGCGGTGTGGAAGAAGCGCCGGCTGTAAACCTGAAAGCTTTACAGGCTGAATGCAGTCAGACCGGTTTGAATTCCGGCCAATGCTATCAGGCTTATCGGGCGGTAGGGCTGGATCTTGGTCCAGGCTTTCAAGGCGTGGAAGCGATCTATGCCGGCGCGGGTCAGGCGCTGGGCAAATTGTCTTTGCCGGCCGCTGTCGCCGATACCCTGGAGCAGTTTGTCCTTCATCCCAGCATGCTGGATTCATCCCTGCATGTCAGCCTCGGTCTGATGGCAGGCGCTGTTCAGGCGCTGGAGACGGGCGGCGTCGCTCTTGCCCAATTATCTATCCCGTTTACGCTGCAGGAGCTGGAAGTGCTTGGCAAGTGCACGGCGGCCATGTGGTCCCTGGTCCGCTACAGTGCAGGCGGCAAGGCCGGAGACAGTGTACTGAAACTGGATGTTGACCTGTGCGACGAGCAGGGCCGGGTTTGCGTGCGGATGAAGGGATTTTCGCCGCGGGTTCTGGAGGGTTCGGCAGGTTCCGGGGCAGCTTTGTCCCGGAACCCGGATGCCGGAGAAGCCCGGGTCATAGTGGGCGCAGGCGGAGATTCCGCTGCTTTGCCGCCCAAGGAGGCTCCGGTATGGACTTCAACGAGAACGGTTGCCGGCGGTTTAGCCGATCAGGTAGAGGCCGCTTTGGTGCAAACGGTAGCGGCGTTACTTAAGATCAGGCTTGAGGATCTGAATACCGCGACAAAACTGAATGAATACGGCTTTAACTCAATTGCCTTTATCGAGTTAGCCAAACAGCTTAACCGGCAATATCAGCTGTCACTGATGCCTACCATATTTTTCGAACATCCAACCATTGCCGGTCTGGCAAAACATCTGGCGGCGGAGCACCAGGCCGCCCTTGCGGCCCGGTTTGCGGCGCCAGCCGGGGCAGTCGGGCAGGCTGCGGCGGAAGAAGCGGCCAACAGCCCGCCCGGTACAGGGCGGCGCTCCCGGTTTGCGAAAGCCGCGGCCCCGGCCGGACCGGAACCGGTCCGCCCCGAACCTGTCGCCATTGTGGGCATTAGCGGTAAATTCCCGCTGGCCGGGGATTTGGATCAGTTTTGGGAAAACCTGGTATCAGGCAAACATTGTATCAGCGAAATTCCCCGGGAGCGCTGGGACTGGCGGGAATATTACGGCGATCCTGCAACAGAAGCAAATAAAACCAATAGCAAATGGGGCGGTTTTATTGACGGAATCGACGAGTTTGACCCTTTGTTTTTCGGAATTTCACCCCGGGAAGCCGAGTTCATGGACCCCCAGCAGCGTCTGATGATGACCTATATCTGGAAAGCCATCGAAGATGCCGGCTATTCGGCGCAAAGTCTTTCGGGCACCAAAACGGCAATCTTTGCCGGTACCGCCGCTAGCGGCTACGGCGGATTGCTGGCCAAAGCAAATGCAGCGATTGAAGGCTATACTGCCACCGGCGCGGTGCCTTCGGTCGGGCCGAACCGGATGAGCTATTTTCTCAATATCCACGGCCCCAGCGAACCGATTGAAACCGCCTGCTCCAGTTCACTGGTCGCGCTCCACCGGGCGGTGAGCGCCATCGCCGGCGGGAGCTGCGAGATGGCCATAGCCGGTGGCGTCAACACCATCGTTACACCGGAGTATTACATCAGTTTCAGCAAAGCCGGCATGCTTTCGCCGGACGGCAAGTGCAGACCCTTTTCGGACCAAGCCAATGGGTATGTGCGGGGCGAAGGCGTTGGCATGCTGTTCCTAAAGAAGCTGGCCACCGCCCAGCGGGACGGGGACCATATTTACGCTGTCATCCGGGGGAGCGCCGAGAACCATGGCGGCCGCGCCAATTCTCTGACGGCGCCCAATCCCAAGGCCCAGGCGGAACTGCTGTGCGAAGCCTATCAAAAAGCCGGCATTGATCCGCGGTCCGTCGGTTATATCGAAGCCCACGGAACAGGCACCGAGCTTGGCGATCCCATTGAGGTCAACGGTTTAAAGTCCGCTTTCCGGGAACTGTACCGGGCCGCGGGCGACCCGCAGGTTGCGGACGGCCAGTGCGGCCTGGGTTCGGTAAAGGGCAATATCGGCCATCTGGAACTGGCCGCAGGGGTTGCGGGCGTATTGAAAGTATTATTGCAGCTCAAACACAAAACCCTGGTCAAAAGCCTGCACGCGGATACGGTCAATCCCTACATTCGACTCCAGGACAGTCCCTTTTACATCGTTCAGGAAACCAAGGAATGGGAAGCGCTGCAGGATGCGCAGGGCAACGATCTGCCCCGCCGGGCAGGGGTAAGCTCGTTTGGCTTTGGCGGCGTCAACGCGCATGTCGTCATCGAAGAATATATTGCCCCGCAGCAGGAGCCGGCAATGATGGCCGGCGCTCCTCAGCAGCCGGCGATGATTGTGCTGTCAGCCAAGACCAAAGAACGGCTGCAGGAGCAGGCGCGGCAACTGCTGACCGCAATCCAGGCGCGGCAATACGCTGGTATTAACCTGGCCGATATGGCTTACACGCTGCAAGTAGGGCGCGAGGCCATGGAAGAACGCCTGGGCTTTCTTGTTGACTCGGTTCAAGAGCTGGCCGAAAAGCTAGACAGCTTTGCCACAGGGCCGGCGGGCGGCGGCAGCCGGTACAGCGGCCAGGTCAAGCGCAATCAGGACACCTTAAATGTTTTGGCCGCCGATGAGGATATGGCCGCGATCATTGATATTTGGATCAGCAAAGGAAAATATGCAAAATTACTGGACCTTTGGGTTAAAGGTTTAAATTTTGACTGGAACAAGCTATATGGCGGCAACAAGCCTCGCCGCATTAGTTTGCCTACCTATCCTTTTGCCAGGGAGCGCTATTGGGTTCCTGCGGCCGGCAGCCAGTCCGGCAGCAGCGCCGCGGCAGACCCGGCAGGCTCTCTTCAGTTTTTGCCGCCGGAGCAGGCCGGCGAGGTCCAGGCTGTAGAATGGGCGGCGCAACAGGCTGTCGGTCCGGTGCAGCGGGCAGAGAGCTTCCTCCGGAAACACTGGGAAATCTGCTCAGCCGTTCCAACCAGACAATTGCAGCGGACAATTGCCATATTCACCACACCGGAAACAAAAGAACTGGCGGACCGGCTTGCTCAGTACCTGCCGCAGAGCCGGCTCTGCGCTATTGATGATCCGGCATTCCTGTTCCGGCAGTCGGAACAGGAATGGCTAAGCTATGACGGTTGTATCGACTTGACCGGCTGCGGCCAGGAACAACATGCCGCCCTTGACTGGCTGGCGTGGCTGCAGCAATTGATTGAACACGGACATAAGGACGGCTTGGTGCTGCTCGGCGTAACCAAAGGTCTGGAGACGTACCGGAATACGGCGGTCAACCTGTCCGGAGCTACCCGCGCCGGGTTGTACCGGATGCTGCAAAGCGAGTATCGCCACCTGCGGTCAAGACATATGGATGTGGAACGGGCAATGGATGATGACACCCTGGCGCGGCAGATTGCCGCCGAGTTTCACCTGGACAGCAGGGACGCTGAGGTTTGCTACCGGGAGGGACGGCGTTACCGGGCTGTTCTGGCCCCAGTGCAAGTGTTTGACGGCGGCCGGGAGGTTTTGGATTTTCCGGAAGGCCATGTGCTGTGGATTACAGGCGGGACGCGCGGCCTGGGGTACTTATGCGCCGAGCATTTTGTAAGGCGGCATGGCGTTAAGCGCTTAGTCCTTACCGGGCGGGAGCGTATGCCGCCGCGGGAACAATGGGCCTCTTACCGGGAGAACACCCCGCTGGCCCGCAAAATCAAAGCCGTTCAGGCTTTGGAAGCGCACGGCGCACAAGTTGAGGTGCTGTCCGTCCCATTGACAGACCCTGCCGCCGTCCGGCTGAGTCTGCAGGAAATAAAGGCCCGTTGGGGACCCATTGGCGGCCTCCTGCACTGCGCGGGCCTGAGCGACCGGGAAAATCCCGCCTTTATCCGCAAATCCGCCGCCGGGATCGAGCAGGTATTAGCGCCGAAAACAGCGGGACTGGCCAGCCTGTATCAAACCTTTCTAGAGGAGCCTTTGCAGTTTTTTGTGTTGTTTTCCTCGGTATCCGCAATCATTCCCGCTTTAGCCGCCGGGCAAAGCGATTATGCCATGGCCAACGCCTATATGGATTATTTTGCCGAAGCCAACAGTCATTCCAGTCCGATCGTCAGTATCGAGTGGCCCAATTGGCAGGAAACCGGGATGGGCGAAGTAAAAAGCAAAGCCTACCGGCAAACAGGGCTGCTTAGCCATACAAATGCCGAAGGGCTGCAGTTCCTGGACCGGATTTTATCCGGGCAGGCGGGCCCTGTTATTCTGCCGGCGGTGGTTGATCCGGCTTTATGGCGGCCTGCCGGGCTTATGCAAAGCACAATCAGTAAGGACGCAGCGGCTCCTAGGCCAATGGAGCGGCCTGACGCCCGGCCGCCGCAGAATGCAGACGACCTGCTACAGGCAGTGCAAGCCTGGCTGGTTTCCCTGTTTTCCCGGGAATTGAAGCTGGAGCGGGGGAAATGGGAGGCGGACGTACCGTTTCAAGAATATGGCATGGATTCGATTTTACTGGCCCAGGTCATTACCAGGATGGACCGGGAGTTAAGAACCATCTCGCTGGAACCGTCGGTTCTTCTCGAATATCCGACCCTGGGGAGCCTGGCCGCTTATTTGACGCAAACCTATCCTGAAGCAATGGCGGCCTTATTTGCCATTGAGGAAGTTACGGAAAAGGGCGCGGAGCCGTCCACAGGCGGCCAGCCGGCCAGCCCCGCCAACCACAGCAGTCCCGACGGACATAAAGACCGGATTGCCGTGGTTGGTATAGCCTGCCATTTTCCTGACGCGGGGAATATCCAGGAATATTGGGATAACCTGCGGTCAGGGAAAGACAGTATGCGCGAAGTGCCCACATCGCGGTGGGATTGGGAGAAATATTACGACGCCCGTCCCTTTGAGGCCGGAAAGAGTATCAGTAAATGGGGGGCTTTTATTGACGGCATAGAAAACTTTGATCCCGACTATTTTAAGATACCGGCGTCGCTGGCGCCGCAGATCGATCCCTTGCAGCGGCAATGGCTGGAGGTAAGTGCGGAAGCCCTGGCCGATGCCGGTTACGGCAAAAAAGATTTATGGGGAAAGCGGGTCGGCGTCTTTGCCGGTGCAAGGTCAGCCAACTTTATCGCTAAACTCAAGAAAAAGGACAAAGGCTGGGTTACCGGCGTAGGACAAAATTTCATTGCCGTTCATTTAGCGCATGTGTATAACTTCACAGGCCCCAATATGGTCGTAGACGCAGCCTGCGCCAGTGCGTTAACCGCCATTCATTTAGCCGTTAAAAGCCTTCAGAACGGCGAAGCGGAAATTGCCTTAGCCGGAGGGGTTGATATTTTATTGGACGAGCAGGTCTTTGTCGGCTTGAGCGCCGCGGGAATTTTATCCCCCGACGGGCGCTGCAAGACCTTTGACGCCGGGGCTGACGGAATTGGCTTAGGGGAAGGCTGCGGGGTACTGGTGTTAAAACCCCTGCACAAAGCCATTCAAGACGATAATAAAATTTACGGCGTGATCGACGGGTCGGCCTTAAACAGCGACGGGAATACGATGGGGGTCACGACGCCTAATCCGGAGGCGCAGCAGGCGCTTATTAAAACCGTTGTAACGGCTGCCGGCGTCAGTCCGGAAACGATCAGCTATGTGGAAACCCACGGCACCGGCACCTTGATTGGCGATCCCATCGAATTAAGAGCACTGACCCGGGTTTTTGCGGAACACACCGCCAAAAAACAATTTTGCGGGGTGGGCAGCGTAAAAAGCAACATCGGGCATTTGCTCAGCGCGGCCGGGGCGGCCGGCATGATCAAAGTCCTGCTGGCCATAACCCGGCAGGAACTGCCGCCGACCTTGCACTGCGCCACGCCCAACCCGCGCTTCAATTTTGCGGAATCACCCTTTTACCCCGTGCAAAACGCAAAGAAATGGACCAGTGAAAATGGTATTCTGCGCGCCGGCGTCAGCGCCTTTGGACTGGGCGGAAATAATGCCCATTTGATTGTCAGCAATGAGGGGATACCGGCTACCCATAAGGCCACACTGAAATCAAGGGGCAACAAGATCAGCTTTCAGCGTCAGCGCTGCTGGCCTGAGGAAGCAGCAGCCTTCAACAATGATCCGGCCCAGGAAACGTTTATTCTTCCGGAGCAGGACGAAGTCCATGAATTCAACGAATTTTTTAACATAGAGGAGGTATAACAGGCATGAGCAGTAAGAAAACACAGCAGAAGACATTTGTACAAAGCATTAAGCATTCGAACTACATTGTCCGTGACCATCGCGTTCATGGCGTCCGCACTCTTCCCGGAGTGACATTCCTGGATATGATCTACCGGCTGGCGTTGGAATATCTGGGCACACAGACAATCGAGCTGCGCAACATTTTGTTTAAACAACCGCTGGTTACCGCGGAAACTTTTGATCAAAGAGTTTCGGTGACATTTTCGCCGGAGAAATCCAACTGGAAAGTAACCATAGCCAGTCAAAAGGTCAAAAATAATCAGCTTGTCGATGGCCAGGCGGCTGACAATATGGAGTGCCTGCTGTTCTTAAAGGAGCGGACGGAACCCGGCCGGCAGATGGATGTCCGGGCCTTTATCAACGGTGCTTTGGTACGGCGGGATATGAATGAGGTTTACGGCCTGATCCGGCAGGTTGGTATTACGCATGATTCATTTATGAAAACAGCAGGGACCATCTATCAAGCCAACCATGAAGAAGTCATGGCACTTCATTTGAGTGAGCTGGCGGAAAAATTCCGACCCCGGTTTTATGCTCATCCGGCTTTTTTGGATGGCGCAACTTTATCCGGCGTAGCTTTTCGCTTGAATGAACCTCCGGGCCAGGGGCCTCAGCCGGGGGCAACGTATCTTCCTTTTGCAATTGAACGCTTCTGCATTCATCAGCCTCTTCCCTCAACCATCTATACTTATACCAAACAAACGGCCCGGCCGGAGGAAAAAGTAAGTATGCCGCCCGACATCGCTTCAACTGATCTATTGGTTTTTGATGAGCAAGGCCGGCTGTTGCTGGAATTTGATAAATTGACAATTAAACGAATCCGGGAACCGGAATTGCTTAAAAAGTTCATTGAGCAAAACGACAGTACGCCAAGCCGGTTGGCGGCAGAGCCGCCAGCCCGGCAAACAGCAACCGGGCGGCAAAGTGAAAATGCGGGTCAGGCGGCAGCGCAAGCGCAGCCTGACAGCGACGCCGGCTCGATGATTTCCTATTTGCAGACAGAAATCGGCCAAGCCTTAAACAAGGAGGCTGCTGATGTTGACATAAATGCCGGGTTTTATGACTTAGGCCTGGATTCGACCAATTTGTTGCACCTTGTGAAAGAGCTGGAACAAAAATTAGCTGTACAGCTGTATCCCACACTGTTGTTTGAATACCCCAGCGTTCAGCGTTTGTCAGACTATTTGCTGGAAAACCATAGAACTGCATTCTTATGCGCCCGGAGTCGTGAAGCTGAACGGGACGAAGCGCCGCTTCCGGCTCGCGGGCAATCCCGCTTATTGTTTTTTGAACCTGTCTGGCAGCGACAGAAAATTGCCAAACCTTCAGTTGCCGCTGCGCAAGAAAGTCAGCGTCTGGTTATTTTGTTTGATGGATCAGCGCCACTGCAAGCAGCGCTGCAAAATCAACTCCCTGCCGCCCGGGTGATTGAACTGAACGCGGCGGCGGAGCAGATCCCCGGCCAGGTTGAAGATAAAGCCAGACAATTATTGGCCCTGTTACAACAACAATTCCGGCAAAAAACACCCGGGGAAATGCTGCTGCAAGTGCTGGCCACTGACGAGAGCCCCTATGTCCACGCCTTAAGCGGCGTCCTGAAAACCGCTTGCCTGGAAAATCCGCAGCTTCACAGCCAAGTGATCACAATTGAGCATTTGGCCTTGCAGTCCCTGCCCACCGTCCTGCAGCATCTCCAGGCGGAAGCGCTGCAGCCTGCGCCAGGGACAATTGAAATTGGTTACCGGGGCAACCCGCTTCAGCGCTGCATCAAACAGCTGCGGGAAACGGATTTGGCGTCAGATACCGCTGCGGCTTATTATAAAGACCAGGGTGTATATGTGATTACCGGCGGCCTGGGCGGGCTAGGCTTGCTGCTGGCCAGTCATATTGCCGGTCAGGCCAGAATCAAACTGGCGTTGATCGGCCGGTCGGAGCTGAAAGCCGGGCAGGAAGAAAGCATTGACCGGCTCCGGCAACAAGGGGCGGAGGTCTTATATCTGCGGGCGGATATTGGGCAAAGAAGTGATACAGTTCAGGCCTTTGCAGCAATTAAAGAGAAATTGGGGCCGGTCACCGGCATTTTTCATAGTGCAGGCGTGATTAGAGATCAATTCATTATCAACAAGGATCTGGCGGAATTACCGGAAGTATTTCGGCCAAAGGTGCAGGGGGCTTGGCATTTGGATGAGGTTACCAAGGAAGAAAACCTTGATTTCTTTGTTCTGTTTTCCTCTTTTTCCGCCCTTAGCGGCAATATCGGGCAGGCGGATTACGCCAGCGCCAACGCCTTTATGGACACCTTTGCGCGCTTGCGGCAGGAACAAGTACAGCGGGGCCGGCGTCGCGGGAAAACGATTGCGATTAATTGGCCGTTATGGGCTGAGGGCGGTATGCGGATTGATGACGGACTGGAACAAATGCTGTACAGGTCCTCCGGCTTGAGAAAACTGCCGACAGCAGCCGGTTTGGGGGCGCTGGATGTAATTCTGCAGGCCGGCAAAACCCAAATTGCGGTTTTGTATGGTGAAGAACAGGCCGTACGGGCGTATCTGGAGCCGTATATCGCTTCTCAGAAGGAAGGCGCAGCCGTCGGGGAAGGCCCTGAATTCCGGCCGGGCAATCCGGCAAGGCCGGCCGGCGCTCAAGTGCGCAGGATCGGCCATAACGCCGGCCAGCGGGTCGGCCGGCCGGAGGATATTGCCATTATCGGTTTAGCGGGCCGCTATCCGCGGGCCGGCACGCTCGATCAATTTTACCGCAACTTAAGAACCGGGAAAGATTGCATTTCCGCTTTGCCCAAGGACCGCTGGAAGGGTACTCCCCTTGCGTTTGATGTGGAACAGTTCTATCAGTACGGTGGATTTCTTGAGCATATTGACCGGTTTGATCCCCTCTTTTTTCATATTGTTCCGCGGCAGGCCGAAATCATGGATCCTCAGGCCAGGCTGTTTCTGGAAACGGCCTGGGAAGCTTGTGAAGATGCGGGATTTTATCAAAACAGAACCGAACATTACTTTCCGTCCTCCGGCGAAAAAAGCGTCGGTGTGTTTGTCGGAGTATTTTGGAGCCATTATGAACTTTTTGCCGCAGACATGACTCACCGCGGGACGCCGACGGCGTTTGGTACAAGTCCCGCCTCAATCCCCAATATGGTATCCTACTGCCTGAATTTTCATGGTCCTTCGCTGGCCGTCGACAGCATGTGCTCCTCTGCCTTGACCGCCATCCACCTGGCTTGTGAAAGCCTCCGGCGGCGGGACTGCCATTATGCGGTTGCCGGCGGCGTCAACCTGGTTACGCATCCCCATAAGTATATGTTTTTGGCGCAAGCCAGGCTGCTGGCCTCGCAGGGAAGATGCCGGAGCTTTGGGGCCGGCGGCGATGGGTATGTACCGGGCGAAGGGGTGGGGGCCGTATTATTGACAACGCTGGCACAGGCGGAACGGGAAGGCTACCCGATCTATGGCGTAATCAAGGGATCGGCGCTGAACCATGTGGGCAAAACCTCGGGAGCCATGGTCCCTGATCCTGTCGCCCAGTCTGAAGTGATCACCGCTGCCCTGAAAAAAGCCGGCATTGATCCGCGCACAATCAGTTATGTGGAAGCGCATGGAACCGGTACGGCTTTGGGAGACCCGATTGAAATCCAAGGACTGAAGCGGTCGTTTCAGCAATGGACCCAGGAACAGCAATACTGCGCGATCGGGTCGGCCAAATCAAATATCGGTCATTTGGAAGCCGCGGCCGGAATTGCCGGGCTTACCAAGCTGTTGCTGCAATTGAAGCACCGGGAAATATTTCCTTCGCTGCATTCGGAAACTTTGAACCCGTATATCCCTTTTCAGGATACACCGTTTTATGTTGCGGATCAGCTTAGGAAATGGACCCGCCCGGAAATAGAGACAGACGGTAAGAAAACCGTTTACCCCAGACGCGCCGGTTTAAGCTCTTTTGGCGCCAACGGCAGCAATGCTCACCTTATTATCGAAGAATATGTTTCCCCTAAACAGGAGGTCATCACTGTCCGTCCGCCCAGTCCGGTGATTGTGCCTCTGTCGGCGAAGAACGAAGCCGGCCTCAAAGCCTATGCGCAAAAGCTGCTGGATTTTCTGCGCAAGGAAAAAGAACCTTTACCGGAAAATCAAGGCCTGGCCCCCGAAGCTTCAGCTCCTGAACTTACCGGTGCAGCGGCGATCGACATCACGGCTCTGGCCTACACCCTGCAAACCGGACGGGAAGCCATGGCCTGCCGGGTTGCCTTCATCGTCAGCACGATACCTGAACTGCTGCAAAAGTTAGCATTATTCCTCAATGGCCGGGAGGATGCCGAAAGCTGCTTTTTCGGGCAGGTGAAAAAAGGCCGGGCTGCGACGGCTCCGCTGGCGGTCGAAGAGGATATAGAACAAGCGATTGCCCGCTGGCTCCGGGAAAAAACCGGCAATTTGGCCCAACTGTGGGTACAAGGCTTGCCGCTGGACTGGCAGAAGCTTTATGACGGCGAAAGACCCCGCCGCATCAGTTTGCCGACCTATCCGTTTGCCCGGGAACGGTATTGGCTGCCGGCGGTGGATGGGCCGGCCCCGGTAAGTACCGAAATCCTGCTGGCCTACCCGTGCTGGCAGGAACAAGCCACTCATAACGGGGAACTGCCTGTTCCCGGCTATGAGCAGCATGTGGTGCTGCTTTGCGAGCCGGCCGGAGTTTCGCCGGAAAGCATCGAAGCCCGGTTAAGCGGGGTGCGCTGCCTCATTCTGCAGGCGCAGGAGAGCAACATAGCGGAACGGTTTCAGACCTATGCCGCCCAGGTGTTTGCCCAAATCCAGGGCATCCTAAAGAATCAACCTAAGGGAAGGGCCTTGATCCAACTGGTCATTTCGCCGCAAAATGACCAGTTGCTGTTCCGTGGGCTCTCCGGTTTATTGAAAACGGCGCAATTGGAGAACCCCAAACTTATCGGCCAGCTCATTGAGGTCGAAGCAGGTGCAGGCAGCGAAGAAATCGCGGCTAAACTGACGGAAAACAGCCGGAGGCCCCATGACCGGCAGATTCGTTACCAGGACGGCGGCAGAACTGTTGCCATCCTGCGGGAAGTGGAAGCCGACCGGGAGGAAGTTCCCTGGAAAGACGGGGGGGTTTATTTGATTACCGGAGGCGCCAGTGGACTGGGGGCGATCTTTGCCGGGGAAATTGCCGGCAAAGTCAAGGATGCCACCCTGATCCTCACAGGCCGGTCGCAGCTGAACGCGGCCAAACAGGCCAAACTGCAGGAAATCCGAAATCTGGGCGCCAGGCTTGCATACAGGCAGGTTGATGTCACCCAGGCGCAGGCTGTTACGGACTTGATCCAAAGCATCCAACAGGAATTTGGCCGGCTAAATGGCATCATCCATGCGGCAGGCGTGCTGCGGGACAATTTCATCCTCAAAAAGACCCCGGCGGAGTTTGCCGAAGTGCTGGCTCCCAAGGTCAGCGGCCTGGTAAGCCTGGACGAAGCAAGCAAGGACCTGCCGCTGGACTTCTTTATTTTCTTTTCCTCCGGGACGGGCATCAGGGGCAATATCGGGCAGTCCGACTACGCAACCGCCAACGCCTTTATGGACGCCTATGCAGAGTACCGGAGCGGGCTGGCGGCCGCAAATCAGCGTTACGGCAGAACCTTATCCATCAACTGGCCGCTGTGGAAAGAGGGGGGAATGCAGATCGATGAAGCCCTGGCAAGGACGCTCCGGCAAACCCTGGGTATTGTCGCCTTAGAGACCCGGACCGGCCTGCGGGCATTCTATCAGGTCTTTGCACTAAGCCGGAGCCAGGTGCTGGTAATGGAAGGCGATTTGGCCAAAATGCGGGAATACCTGCTGACCGCCCCGCTGCAAGTACGCGGGCCTTCCGCCGCCGCCCTGCCCTTCGATCCGGTCATACTGAAAGAAAAAACCCTGCATCAGCTTAAAGTCCTGTTGGGGGAAATTGCTAAGCTGAACGCCGACAGGATTGAGGCTGACGAGCCGTTGGAGAACTATGGCATTGATTCTATTATGATAACCGGGTTTAATGAAAAACTGGCGGCTGCCTTTGAAGAATTGTCCAAAACAATATTTTTTGAATACCAGACCCTGGGCGAGGTAGCGGAATATCTGGCTGCAGAATACCCGCAAGAGTGCAGGCGGTGGACCGGAACCGAAGCGCCGGTAGCGGGTAAAGAAGCGGCAGCCGCGTTGCCGCGCGAGGGAGAATATCCTGCGCCAACCCAGCCGGCCGGCGCGGCTGGAAGTTTTGCGGCTATGGCCGCGCCGGACGCCAAGCCCCGGGAACCTATCGCTGTCGTTGGGCTGAGCGGCCGTTACCCGCAGGCGAAAAATATGGCCGAATTCTGGCGCAATTTAGCGGCAGGCAAAGACTGCATCAGTGAAATTCCCCCAGACCGCTGGGGTCTGGCGGAGTTCTTTGCGCCGGATAAAACAACGGCTGCCGTCCAAGGGAAAAGCTACAGCAAATGGGGGGGCTTTGTCGAGGGTTTTGCGGATTTTGATCCTTTGTTTTTTGCAATTTCCCCGGCGGAAGCGCTCAATATGGACCCGCAGGAACGGTTGTTTCTTGAGTCCTGCTGGGAAGTGCTGGAGGATGCGGGCTATACCAGGGAACAGCTTGCCAAGCAGCACCGGCAGCGCATCGGTGTGTTTGCCGGAATTACCAAAACAGGCTTTGCTTTATATGGTCCGGATTTAAGGAAACAGGATAAGGACGCTTTTCCGCAAACTTCCTTTGGTTCGGTGGCGAACCGGGTTTCTTATCTCTTAAATCTGCAAGGCCCCAGCATGCCGGTTGATACCATGTGCTCCTCCGCATTGACGGCCATACATGAGGCTTGCGAACATCTTTACCGCGGCGAATGCGAAGCGGCGATTGCAGGGGGCGTGAATTTATATCTGCATCCGGCAAGCTATATCCAGCTATGCAACTTTCAAATGCTGGCCACTGACGGGCAATGCAAAAGCTTTGGCCAGGGGGCCGACGGATTCGTGCCTGGCGAAGGGGTGGGGTGCGTATTGCTAAAGCCCCTGTCGCGGGCGCTGGCCGATCATGATCATATTTACGCCGTCATCCGGGGGACCAGCATTAATCATGGCGGAAAAACCAACGGATATACGGTACCCAATCCCAGGGCCCAGGGGGCCGTCATCCGGGAAGCCCTGGAGAAAGCCGGCGTTCATGCCCGGGCCATCAGTTATATCGAAGCGCACGGAACCGGGACCGAGCTTGGCGATCCAATTGAAATCGCCGGACTGCTGCAAGCCTTTGCCAGGGATACGCAGGATACAGGGTTTTGCGCCATTGGCTCGGTAAAATCAAATATCGGCCATCTGGAAGCGGCAGCCGGGATTGCCGGCATAGCCAAGGTGATCCTGCAAATGAAGCACCGGAAAATCGCACCAAGCCTGCATGCCAAGACGCTGAATCCCAATATTCAGTTTGCCAAAACACCGTTTGTCGTGCAGCAGGAGCTGGCGGAATGGAAACGGCCGGTGATCGACGTTAACGGAGAAAGCAGGGAATACCCCAGGATCGCGGGGATATCGTCCTTCGGGGCGGGGGGCGCCAATGCGCATGTCGTGCTGGAAGAATATGTTCCGGCCCGGTCGGAAGCGGCGCTCAGCACAGCCGGCCGGCCCAAGCCGGCAATCATTGTATTATCGGCCAGGAACGGCAAGCAGCTTACAGCGCAGGCGGAGAGATTGCTGACGGCAATTGGCGACCGGCAGTTCGCCGAGGGAGATTTAGCGAATATCGCCTATACACTCCAGGTTGGCCGGGATGCGATGGAAGAACGCCTGGGCCTGCTGGCAGGCTCGATGCAAGAGCTGGCAGAAAAGCTGAGCGGTTTTTTAGCGGGTCAAACCAGCGGCTTATATCAAGGCCGGGTGAAGCGCGATAAAGAGACTCTGAGCATTTTTACGGCGGATGAAGAATGGCAGGAAGCCCTGGATAAGTGGCTTAAACGGGGAAAATACGGCAAGCTGCTGGCTTTATGGGTAAAGGGTCTGAGCTTCGACTGGAACAGGCTGTATGATGACCGCAAGCCTTACCGGATCAGTCTGCCGGCCTATCCCTTTGCCAGGGAGCGGTATTGGCTGCCCGAAAGGGCTGCGCCTAAAAACGCCTGCGGCCTGCCGCCGGCTGGCGCTGATTGCCTGCATCCGTTGCTGCAGCAAAATACTTCGGACTTAGCGGAACAACGGTACAGTTCGACCTTCACCGGTGAGGCGTTTTTCCTGACCGATCAGATCCTGGCAGGGCAGCGGGTCTTGTCGGGGGCGGCCGGTCTTGAAATGGCCCGGGCGGCAGTGGCGCTGGGGACAGGAAAGCAGGAAGAAAAAAACGGCATCCGTCTGACCGATGTAATTTGGGATCAGCCAATTGTTGTGGGCGAGCAACCGGTTCGGGTGCACATTGCGCTGTTCCCCGGCGATAACGGGACGATCGGCTATGAAATATACAGCGAGGGCACAGGAGCCGACGGGGAAGTCACCGTATATGGACAGGGCAGCGCAGCGCCCGGTGCGGCTGGCGAACATCCGGCCCTGGATCTCGGGGCCATCCAGGCGGAATGCACCCGTCAGGGGTTAAGTCCCGCTCAATGCGGGACAGCCTTTACGGCGGCAGGAAATGACTCTGGTCCCGGATACCCGGGAATTGAGGCTGTATATGCGGGGCAGAGCCTGGTGCTGGCCAAGCTGGGTCTGACTGGCCTTGCTCCCGGCGGGCAGGAGCAATTCGTACTGCCCGCCGCTTTGCTGGAGGCTGCCTGGCAGGTGGCGGCCGGTTTTACGACCGGCGGCCAGACGGTGCTGTCTTTTGCCCTGCAGGAAATGGGAATTTTCAGCCGCTGCCCGGCGGTTCTGTGGGCTGTCCTCCGTCACAGCGACGGCAGTCCGGTAGACAGCGGAGCCCGAAAGTGGGATATTGATTTGTGCGACGAGCAGGGAAATGTTTGCGTGCGCCTGCAGGGACTGGAGATCCAGGCGCTGGAAAGTGCGCCGGCGTCCGCCCGGCAAGAGCCCTTTCCACTGCTGACCTTTGCCGAGGAATGGCAGGAGCAGGCCCTGACGGACGTTTCTCCCGTGCCGGTGAAAACAATGATTTGTGTGGCTGCGGCTGCTGAAAACCGGCAACGAATTCGGGAAATCATGCCAAGTCTTGACCGGCAAACAAAGCTCATTTTCATCAGTCCAGGCGCTGGTTGCCGGGAGCAGGCTGCGCAGCAGTACTTCATCCCGGGTGACGAGCGCGCCGCGTATGAGCAGGTTTTCCGGAGCATCAGGGAGGAGCAGGGGGATGTTGACGCAATCATGTACCTGCGGACTCTGGAGCAGCCGGACTGGTCCCGGGATAATGCCGCCATTGTTTATATTTTGCAGGCGCTGGCTGCAACCCAGTTCAACATCAAGCGTTTCCTGCTGGCCGCTCCATTTGCCGATGGGCTGGAACGCTGCTATCTGGAAGCCTGGATCGGCTTTGAGCGCTCCCTGAAATTTGCGCTGCCGTCCACCCAACTGGCAGTCGTTTATCAAGCCGCTTGCGGCCTGGAGCCGGACGAAAAAGTTGAAGCCTGGCTGCGTACAGGCTGGGCGGAGCTGCAAGCCGGAAAAATACAGAGTGCGTTGTATCAAGAAGGGAAACGGTATGTATACAAGGTCCGGCCGGCCAGACTGCAGGCCGGCGGCAGTCCGTTCAGGCCGGAAGGGACCTATCTCATTACCGGCGGGTGCGGCGGACTTGGGCTGCTGGTTGCCGCCTATCTGGCCCGAAAACATCCGGTAAAGCTGTTGTTAGCCGGCCGTTCTCCCGGTAGTGAAGAACAACAAAGAAAGATCAAAGCGTTGGAGGCTATGGGCAGTCAGGTCATGTATCTGCGAGCCGATGTCTGCGATCCGATTGCCATGCACGAGGGGCTGAAGCAGGCCAAAGCGCGGTGGGGAGACATTCACGGCGTCATTCATGCGGCGGGAATTCAGGAACGTCAAAGTATTCTCGACAAAGAGATCACCAGCTTTCAGCGGGTATTAGACCCCAAAATCAAAGGAACCCTGGTGCTTGATGAATTGCTGCAGGCGGAACCGCTGGATTTTGTTTGTTATTTCTCATCTTCGGCCGCTGTTTTGGGCGATTTCGGTTCTTGCGATTATGCGATTGGCAACCGTTTTCTAATGGCTTATGCCCGGTATCGCAATGACCGGCAGCGCCAGGGACAGAAGCGGGGCAAGGCCATTGTCATCAACTGGCCGCTCTGGAAAGACGGCGGTATGCGGTTCAGTGGCGAGGAAGCGGCCCTGTACCTGAAGTCCAGCGGGCAGCGCTTGCTGGAAACGGAAGAAGGCCTGCGTCTGTTTGAACAGCTATTGGCCCAGGATCAGGCGCAGCATTTGGTATTGGCGGGACAACCCGGCCGGCTGGAAGGCTTTTTCGGTATTGCCCCGGACAAGGTTCCGGCGGCTTCGACGGGCGCAGGCGCGGCCGGCAGGGGAAGACGACCGGAAATGAAAGGGTTAAGCCTGGTCCAGTGCATCGGCTGGGATTTGAGGGAATATGCCGGCCAGGTGCTGCAAATTTCCCGCGATCAGCTGGACATGGAGACCAATTTTGCCGATTTTGGTTTTGATTCCATCAGTTTAGCTCGATATGCCGCTGTATTAAGCAGCCATTACGGCAGTGAAATCACACCGGCGTTGTTTTTCGGACATTCGACCCTGGAAAAGTTAACGCAGTATTTTTTATCGGCGCATTACGAAAAAATGCAAGAGTTTTATCGAGAAAACAGCAAAGCCCCGGTCAATACAGTTCCCGTCCGGCCCCCCGCAGCATTACTGCGTCCGGCGGCAAAACCGGCCCGGTATTCGCGGAAAAACGCCGCTGCAAGCCTGGCTGAACCGATTGCGGTGATTGGCATGAGCGGCCGGTTTCCCCAAGCCTGGAATGTCGATGAAATGTGGAATATCCTGGCGCAAGGGAAAGATGCCGTTGAGGAATTTATCGATGACCGGTATTCCGGCAAGCGTCTGGGAAAAAACAACTTTCAATGCGGCTATATCCCCGGAGTGAGTGAGTTTGATCCTTTGTTTTTTGAAATTTCGCCGCGGGAAGCAATGAGTATGGACCCGCGGCAAAGACTTTTGCTGCAGGAAGCTTGGCGGGCCTTGGAAGATGCCGGTTATGGAGCCCGTCAGACCGCAGCCGGAAAAATTGGAATGTTTGTTGGCGCTGAAGAAGGGGATTACGGCAGGTTAGTCCGGGAAAAAGGCAGCATAACAGCGAACAACACGGCCATGCTGGCAGCCCGTCTGGCCTACTTTCTCAACCTTAACGGCCCGGTGATGACCATCAATACGGCCTGCTCCTCCGGGCTGGCGGCAGCGCATCAGGCTTGCCTGAGTTTGCGCAGCCGCGAATGCGACGCCGCCATTGCGGCTGGCGTCAGTTTGCTGCTGACGTCCGAAATCTTTGCCGGGATGAGCCAAGCCGGCATGCTGTCGGAAGACGGCCGCTGCTTTACTTTTGATATGCGGGCCAATGGGATGGCGCCGGGAGAAGCGGTTGTCGCCGTAGTGCTGAAGCGATTGGCGCAGGCCGAGACGGACGGCGATCCGATTTATGCCGTCATCCGGGGCAGCGGCATCAATTATGACGGCAAGACCAATGGCATAACAGCTCCCAGCGCGGTTGCGCAAACCAGGCTGCTGCGATCCGTTTATGACCAGTACCAAATCAAGCCGGAGGAAATTGAATATATCGTGACCCATGGAACCGGCACAAAACTGGGCGATTCTGTCGAAATCAACGCGTTATATGACGCCTTTAAGGGCCACAGCCGCAAGCGGGGCTATTGCGCCCTGACTTCGACCAAAACCAATTTCGGGCATACCCTGGCGGCATCCGGCTTAGTCAGCTTGGTCAGCCTGATTCAGGCGTTTCGGCACGAAACAATTCCGGCCAGTCTCCATTGTGAGCAGGAGAATGAAACGATTCCTTGGCGGGAAAGCCCCTTTTATGTAAATAAAAAAGCCCGTCCCTGGCTGCGGCAAGCGGAAAAAGGCCGGCTTGGGGCGGTCAGCGCCTTTGGGATGAGCGGGACCAATGTGCATATGGTCCTGCAGGACTATCTTCCCGGAACAGGTGTTGTCGTTCAAGAGAGCGCTCCCTACTGCCTGCTGGTGTTTTCCGCCAAGAGCGGGGAGGCCTTGCAGGCGAAAATGGGCGAGATGCTGACTTCGCTGGCGGGCGGGCAGTGGCAAGAGCAGGATTTGCCCCGGATCAGCTATACCCTGTTGGCGGGCCGGCAGCATTTTCCGCAGCGCTGCGCCATGGTCATCCAGGACCTGGAGGATGCCGTGTATGTGCTAAAGCAAGCGGGGAGCGGGGCAAGCAGTCCCAAGCTGTTCCAGGGACAGATTCCCCGGAATTTTACGGGACAGAAAGCCCTTGAACAGTATGGCCGGGAGCTGCTGGCAAAAAGCCGGACGATGAAAACAGACAAAAACCGCTGGCAAGAAACTCTCCTGGCATTGGCCGACCTTTATTGCCAGGGGTATGAGTTTTCCTGGGAACTGCTGTTTGCGGACAATATCCCCCGGCGGATCCATTTGCCGGCGTATCCATTTGCCAGAGGCCGGTATTGGGGGGCTGATTCGCCGTATACGGCGGCTGACAATACAACGACAGCGGCGGCAACGGTGCTTTCCGATCAGCCTCCGCTGCAGGCAGACGCCGGACAGCGGTTACGGCCGGCTGTTTCAGCTCATAAACCAAGCGGGCTCCTATTGCCGGCTTTGCCGGCGGCGTTTGCAACCGGCGGCCAGTCCGGACCTGCGCTCCAAGCGCGGGAACCCGTCCCGCCGGAAGCGCTGCAGGAACAACTGACGGCAAGTTTGGCGGCAGTTTTGTATACCAAACCAAGCGAAGTGAATGTCGACGACAAATTTATTGACCTGGGGCTGGATTCCATTCTGGGCGTGGAATGGATGAAGGCGGTAAACAAACAATACGGAACTTCAATTCCGGCCACCAAAATTTATGATTATCCAACCATTCGCGAATTTGCCGGATTTTTGGGCAAAGAATTAAAAGGGGATGCCTTGCCGCACTCCGTCCCGGCTGTTCCGCCGGAAAAACCCGGCAGGATTTTGCTTAAGCCTTTAGCGGATGATCCGCTGTTTTCCAATCACCCGGCGTTGCAAAATCAAAAGACAAGCATTGCCGCGGCACAGCCTGTAAGCGCCGGCGAGCTTGCGCCGGAGGAGCCGTTACAGGAAGCGCTGGCGGCAAGCCTGGCCCAAATCCTGTATCTGCAGCCAGGCGATATGGAGGTGGATAAGAAATTTATCGATATGGGACTGGATTCCATTCTGGGCGTGGAATGGATGAAGGCGGTGAACAAACAATACGGAACTTCAATTCCGGCCACCAAAATATATGATTATCCAACCATTCGCGAATTCGCCGGCTTCATGGCCAAAGAGCAGAATCAACCCGGCGGGTATTCCCGGCCGCAGACTGCAGCGCCGCCGGGCAGGCCGGCGCAAACCAGGCGGGCCATACCGGCCGCAAAGCATGAGGACGCGATTTACCAGGCGGTCGGCGCCTTTGTCCGGGAAACAAGCACGGTTCTGGATACGAACGGATCGGTACAACCGGAAAATCTGGGCAATCCCATTTTTCAGCAGCGATATCGCTGCAAATGGAATTATTTTGCCGGTTCCATGTATCGTGGTATTTCATCCGAAGCGTTCGTCATTGCCATGGGCAATTCCGGCCTGCTGAGCTTTTTCGGCAGCGCCGGTTTCCGCAGGGAGGAATTGGAATACCGCATTCAGAACATCCAAGTCCGGCTCGGTACAAAACAACCTTACGGCATGTGCCTGATGGCCAACTTGAATGATCCGGAAGAAGAATGGCGGCAGGCCGAATTGTTTCTGAAGTATCAGATTCCGGTGATTGAAGCGGCGGCCTATTCCGACTTAACTCTCCCGTTGGTCTATTTTCGGCTGAAGGGCCTTGTCAAGAGGGCGGATCAGATTATTCGGCCGCGCCGCATCATTGCCAAATGCTCCCGGTTAGAGGTAGCCCGTTTGTTTTTATCGCCGCCGCCAAGTGACATGGTGAATGATTTATTGCAATCCGGTGTGATTAATGAGGAAGAAGCGGAATTGTCCCGGTATATTCCGATGGCCGATGATCTGGCCGTGGAAGCGGATTCGGGCGGGCATACCGATCAGGGCGTTGCCTTTTCGCTCATTCCGGCGGTCATTTCTTTAAAAGAAGAAATAAAGCGGCAGCATCATTACCAGGAAGACATCTTAATCGGCTGCGGCGGCGGCATCGGAACGCCGGAAGCTGTGGTTTCAGCATTCATGTTAGGCGCGGATTTCATTTTTACAGGGTCAATCAATCAATGCACTGTCGAAAGCGGCGCACCGGATATGGTAAAAGAAATATTACATAGCCTTACTATCCATGACACCGCCATGACCATTGCCGGGGATATGTTTGAAATTGGCGCCAAAGTGCAGGTTGTGAAGAAACATAGCCAGTTTTATCTGCGGGCCAACCGGTTATATCAGCTGTTTACGCAGTACAATTCCCTTGAAGAGATCCCGCCGGCGGTCAGGCGGGAAATTGAAACAAAATATTTTAAAAAGACCTTTGCCGAAGTATGGGATCTGGTTTGTGAATATAAAAATAAACAGAAAGCGGCCCAAATCAAAGAAGCCCAAGACAATCCGCGGCTAAAAATGACGTTAATCTTTAAATGGTATTTTGCGCATTGCACCCAGGCTACCTTACAGGGGGATGAAACTGAACAAGATAATTTTCAAATATTCTGCGGCCCGGCGTTAGGCTCGTTTAATCAATGGGTGCGGGGGACTCCGTACGAGGATTGGAAAAACCGTCATGTGGCTGAAATTGCTGAATTATTGATGCTGAAAGCCTGCGAGGCTATTCAGGCCAAGCCATTTTTTACCCGTGTGGTTTCTCCGGACCATACTGTTAGGGACGTCAGTCCGGCTAAAGCTGGCGCCGCAGCCCTCAACATAAACAGCGCCTTAGCGGAGGACCCGGCCATTGCCGTTATCGGTATGGCGGGGCAGTTTCCCCAGGCCAATACATTAGCCGAATTTTGGGATAATCTGAGCAAAGGCAAGGACTGCATTTCAGAAATTCCCGCGTCCCGCTGGCCGCTGGAGGCTTATTACGATCCGGACCCGCAGGCTGCCGGCAAGACTTACTGCAAGTGGATGGGGGTTTTGGAGGAGGCCGACAAATTTGATCCGCTGTTCTTCAATATTTCCCCGGCCGAGGCGGAATTGATGGACCCGCAGCAACGGCTGTTTTTGGAAAACTGCTGGAGTTGTATGGAAGATGCCGGTTTAAGCCCGGCGTTCTTGTCCGGCAGCCGCTGCGGCGTTTTTGTAGGCTGCGGCACGAACTCGTACGGGCAGTCCACGAGCGGCCAGGGCTTGAATGCCCAAGTCCTTATGGGCGCGGCGACTTCGATTTTGAGCGCCCGGATTTCCTACCTGCTCAACCTGAAAGGACCCTGCCTGGCCATTGAGACGGCTTGCTCATCTTCCCTGGTGGCCATTGCGGAAGCTTGCAACAGTCTGCTATTAGGCACCTGCGATCTGGCGCTGGCGGGAGGCGTAAATGTACAGCCGGGGCCGTCCATGCATATTATGACCAGCAGCGCGGGCATGTTGTCCAAGGATGGCCGCTGCTTTGCCTTCGATACCCGGGCGAACGGCTTTGTTCCCGGGGAAGGGGCGGGAGTTATTTTATTAAAGCGTCTGGCCGACGCCGTTCGTGATCAGGATCCGGTTTATGGGGTCATCCGGGGCTGGGGGATTAATCAGGACGGAAAAACAAACGGCATTACCGCTCCCAGTGTGAACTCGCAAATTAATCTGGAAAAAGAGATATATGAACGGTTTCAGATTGATCCGGCCACCATCTCGCTGGTAGAAGCGCACGGGACCGGGACAAAGCTGGGCGATCCCATTGAAGTGGAAGCTCTGACGGCGGCTTTCCGGGCGTTTACCGGCAAGGAAAACTATTGTGCTTTAGGCTCGGTGAAAAGCAATATTGGACATTTATTGACGGCAGCGGGCGCCGCCGGCGTAATCAAGGTATTGTTAGCCTTACAGCACAAGCTGCTGCCGCCGACCATTCATTTTGAAACACTCAATGAGCATATTTCCATAGACGGCAGTCCGTTTTATATCAATACCAAGCTGCAGCCCTGGGAGACTGCCGCCGGCGTTCCGCGGCGGGCTGGCGTGAGCTCCTTCGGCTTTAGCGGGACCAATGCCCACCTGGTTATTGAGGAATATCTTCCCCCAGCCGCCGCTGAAACTCCCGCAGGGCTGGCTGCTGAGGAGCCGGTGCTCCTTGTATTGTCCGCTAAAAGTGAGGAGCAGTTAACCCGCTATGCGGCCAAAATGAAGAACTGGCTGGAAGCCCGGCAGGACTTGAATCTGGCGGATATGGCCTATACCCTGCAGACCGGCCGTGAAGCCATGGCGTACCGGCTGGCGCTTGTCGTCCATTCTCGCGAAGCCCTGCAGGCGGCGCTGGCGGCGGTTGCCGCTGGCCGGACGCCGCCGGGGCTGCTGACGGCCCAGGCCCAAAAGAGCCGGGAGGACGTGGCTGTTTTTGAAGCCGATGAAGACGCCAAAGCGTTGCTGCAAACCTGGATTCAAAAAAGAAAATGGCATGAAATCGCGGCCGTATGGGTCAAAGGACTGGATATAGACTGGGAGGGGCTTTACGGGAAGAGCAAACCCCGGCGTATCCATCTGCCCGCCTATCCTTTTGCCAGGGAAAGCTATTGGGTGCCTGCGGCTGACGGTAAATCCGCCGGTCCGGCGGTGCCGCACTTGTCCGGCGGCCTTCAGCCGCTGTTGCAGCAAAATCTGTCAAGCTTCGCCGAACAGCGCTTTCGTTCGGTCTTTACCGGGCGGGAGTTCTTTCTGGCAGATCACGTCATAAAGGGTCAGCGGGTGTTACCCGGAGCGGCTTATCTGGAAATGGCCCGGGCGGCTGTAGAACAGGCGGCCGGAATACCGGCGGAAAGAGCAACGGCAATCCGGCTGACCAATATCGTTTGGCTTCGTCCCGTGGTCGTAGGAGAGCAGCCGGTATGCCTGGACATCACCCTCTACCCCGGGGCGGATGGCGGAATCGGCTTCGAAATAGCCGGCCATATAGAAGGCCGTCAGGCGGAGTCCGTAGTGCACAGCCAGGGCCAGGCCGTTCTGTACGCGCCGGCGGAGCCTCCGGTTGTGGACCTTGCCTCTTTACAGGCTGCAGCCGGTCAAAGGAGCTGGACCGCTGCGCAATGCTATGAAGCCTTTCAGATTATGGGGATTGACTATGGCCCGGGACACCGGGGGCTTGAGGCGGTATACGCCGGGGCGGGCCAGGTTTTGGCAAAGCTGCGCTTGCCCGCCGCCGTCGCCGGAAATCAATTTTTCCTGCATCCCAGTTTACTGGACGCAGCGCTGCAGGCGTCCATCGGGTTCATGATGCTGTCCGGCGGAGAGTTAAGCAGGGACGCCGCATTAAAACCGCTGTTGCCCTTTATGCTGCAGCAGGTTGAAATTTTCGCCCCCTGCGCGCCCGCCATGTGGGCTGCCATCCGCCGCAGCGACGACAGCGCGGCCGGGCCTAAGATCCAAACCTTCGATATAGATTTGTGCGACGAGCAGGGAACTGTGTGTGTACGGTTGCAGGGATTGTCATCCCGGGCGCTGGAGGGCGAAATCGCCCAAACCGCAAGTCCGGCGATGACCGAGGCGCTGCTGCTTGCGCCTTACTGGCGGGAACAGGCGGTTGTTCCGGAAGACAGGCCGCTTGTTTTTGATCAGCATTTGGTGCTGTTGTGCGAGCCGGGGGAAGTTTCGCCGGAACGGCTTGAAGCCAGCCTGGACGGGGTGCGGTGCCTGACCCTGACAGCCAGGCCAGCCAGCATCGAGGAGCGGTTCCGGGCCTATGCCGGAGAGGTCATGCAGGAAATTCAAACCATTCTTAAGGCGAAACCGACAGGGGCGGTGCTGGTCCAGTTGGTCATTGCCGGTCAAAAAGAACTACAGCTGCTTTCCGGGCTGGCCGGTCTGTTAAAAGCGGCTCAACTGGAGAATCCGAAACTTGTCGGACAATTGATCGATTTAGGCGAACCTTCCCGGGAAATCACAGCAATCCTGCAAGAGAACAGCCGGCGTCCCGGGGATAAGCAGATTCGCTATCAGAACGGCAAACGCCTGGTCGCCGGCTGGCGGGAGCTGGCGTTTGCCCAGCAAGAAGGCGGCTCTCCCTGGAAGGAAGGCGGCGTCTATTTAATCACCGGCGGAGCCGGCGGCCTGGGACTTATTTTTGCCCGGGAAATTGCGGGGAAAGCAAAGGCTGCAACCATAATTCTGGCGGGACGGTCGCCGCTGCGGGCGGATCAGCAGGCTAAGTTCAGGGAACTGTCCGCCCTGGGCGTACGGATTGAATATCAACGGCTGGATGTGACCCGAAAACAGGATGTTATGGAATTCATCCGGCGCATTTGCGAAAACTTTGGCGGCCTTCATGGCATTATCCATAGTGCGGGCGTCATCCGGGATAACTTTATCATTAAGAAAACCGGGGAAGAGCTGCAGGCGGTGCTGGCGCCAAAAGTGACCGGACTGGTCAATCTGGATGAGGCCAGCAAGGAACTGCCGCTGGACTTTTTTGTTTTGTTTTCTTCAATGACCGGGGTTTTGGGAAATATCGGCCAGAGCGACTATGCCGCCGCCAACGCCTTTATGGACGCCTACGCCGGGTACCGCAACGATTTGGTGGCCGCCAAACAGCGAAAAGGGCAAACGCTGTCGATCAACTGGCCGCTGTGGCAGGAGGGCGGAATGCAGGTTGACGCCGAAACAGCGGCGCTGATATGGCGAGACGCAGGCATGACGCCCATGAGGACCGCAACCGGAATCCGCGCTTTGTATCACGGTCTGGCTTCCGGCAATCACCAAATCATGACGGCGGAAGGAGCTATTAAGCGTTTGCGGGCGGTGCTTTTGGGGCGGACGGACGGTACTGCGGAGGGTAAAACGGTGTCCGGGGGCGGCGAAAACACAGCAGTACCGGCCAGTGGACAGGATGGGCTCCGGGAAAAAACCGAAAATTACTTCAAACGGGTGCTGTCTGCCGTGATCAAGCTGCCGGCGCAGCGGATCGAAGCCGATCTGCCATTGGAGAAATACGGGATTGATTCGGTCATGGTCCTCCAATTAACCAATCAATTGGAGAAAACCTTTGGCCCGTTGTCCAAAACGTTGTTTTTTGAATACCAGAACATCCGGGAATTGACCGGCTATTTCCTTGAAGCCTACCGGGAGCAGCTGCCGCAATTACTGGGGCTGGAAGAGAAAGCGGCGGAAACGGTCCGTAAAACCGGAGAAGCCGTACCTGTGCCCAAACCGGTCCAACCGGGCGTCAGTACCCGGCGGCGTCTATGGTCCCCTGTTTTGAACGGCCCCCAACGCCCCAATCAGCAAGCTGTCCTGGAGATTGCCGTCATTGGCGTGGCCGGACGGTATCCACAAGCGGCCAATATTGCCGAATTCTGGAAAAACCTGCGGGACGGCCGGGATTCGATTACGGAAATACCCCCAGACCGTTGGGATCATAGCCGCTACTTTGACCCGGACCGGAATCAACCCGGTAAAACCTACAGCAAATGGGGCGGCTTTCTCGACGGTGTGGATCGGTTTGATCCCTTGTTTTTCAATATTTCGCCGCGGGAAGCGGAATTTATGGATCCGCAGGAACGGCTGTTTTTAGAGTGCGTCTATGAGACCCTGGAGGATGCGGGCTATACCCGGGAAGCGCTCGGTTCCTATCAGGGTCTGGATCTGGAAGGCAATGTAGGGGTTTTTGTGGGCGTGATGTACCAGGAGTATCAGCTTTACGGAGCGCAGGAACAAGCTCTGGGCCGGCCGGTTGCTCTTGCCGGCAATCCATCGTCCATTGCGAACCGGGTGTCTTATTTCTGCAATTTCCATGGACCAAGCATGGCGGTCGATACGATGTGCTCTTCTTCTCTTACCGCCATTCACCTGGCTTGCCAAAGCCTGCAGCGGGGCGGTTGCGAAGCGGCCATCGCCGGCGGCGTCAATGTTTCGGTCCATCCCAATAAATATCTGTTATTGGGCCAAGGCAGCTTTGCTTCCAGCAAGGGACGGTGCGAAAGCTTCGGTGAAGGCGGCGACGGCTATGTGCCGGGAGAGGGTGTAGGAGCCGTACTGTTGAAGCCGCTGGCCAAAGCCATCGCCGACGGCGACCATATTTACGGCATCATCAAAGGGACGGCCGTCAATCATGGCGGGAAAACCAACGGGTATACCGTTCCCAACCCCAACGCCCAGGCCGGTGTCATTGAGCAGGCCTTGAAGGAGGGCGGAATTGATCCTCGGACGGTCAGCTATATCGAAGCGCACGGTACCGGAACCTCTTTGGGAGATCCGATTGAAATTGCGGGTTTGACCAAAACCTTTGCGCGCTATACCCAGGCTAAGCAATTTTGCGCCATCGGCTCGGCCAAGTCCAACATCGGGCATTGTGAAAGCGCCGCCGGCATTGCCGGCGTGACGAAAGTGCTGCTGCAGCTCAAGTACCGGCAGTTAGCGCCGTCGCTCCACGCTGAGGTCTTAAACCCCCATATTCAGTTCAGCGATACTCCTTTTGTCGTCCAGCAGGAGCTGGCGGAATGGAAACGGCCGCTCCTTGAAGTAAATGGCGGGACCAAAGAATATCCCCGGATTGCCGGTGTTTCGTCTTTTGGCGCGGGCGGGTCGAATGCCCATGTTGTCATCGAGGAATATATTGCCCCGGGGCCAGAGCGGCTGGCGGAAGCTGACCGGCAAAGCCCGGCGATCATTGTATTGTCGGCCAAGGATGAAGCGCGGCTGGACGAGCAGGTTGAGCGCCTGCTGGCCGCGCTTGCCGGCCGGCAGTCCGCCGAGGCCGGCCTGGCCGATATCGCCTACACCCTTCAAGTCGGGCGGGAAGCGATGGAAGTTCGCCTGGCCCTGCTGGTGGAGTCCAGCCAGGAACTTGAAGATAAACTGCGGGGCTTGGCGGCAGGCCGGCAGGATATTGAAAACCTGTACCGCGGGCAGGTGAAACGCGACAAAGAGACCCTGGCTGTTTTTGCCGCCGATGAAGATTTACAACTGGCAATCCGGGCCTGGATTACGAAACGCAAATACGCCAGACTGCTCGATTTATGGGTCAGGGGTTTGCAGTTCGACTGGAATACGCTGTATGACAATGCCAGGCCCCGGCGCATCAGCCTGCCTACGTATCCTTTTGCCAGGGAACGGTACTGGGTGCCGAAATTAGAAATAAAAGCGGCCGGCGAACCGGCCGGCGGTTTGGCGGCGAGGCTCGTTCCCCTTCATCCGCTGGTACAGCAAAATACCTCGCATTTTTCTCAGCAGCGGTATAGCTCCAGCTTTACAGGCCGGGAGTTTTTCCTCCAGGATCATGTGGTGAAAGGGCAGCGGGTGTTTCCCGGGGTGGCATATTTGGAAATGGCGCGGGCCGGAGCGGAGCTGGCGGCCGGAGCTAAAAGCAGCCGCCCGGGCATACGGCTTGCGAACGTCGTATGGGCTCAGCCGCTGATCGCAGGGGAGCAGCCCGTTCGCGTGCATCTCGGCCTTTCCCAGGCAGACAATGGCGAGATCGGCTATAAAATTTATAGTGAAGCCGGCCAAGGCGGTGCAAATTTGATCATACACAGCCAGGGTACGGTGATGCCGGGGGCGGTTGGCAAAGCTCCGGCCCTGGACCTTAAGGCTTTACAGGCGCAGTGCAGTCAAAGCGCTTTGACCTCCGGCCAGTGCTATGAGGCCTTTCAGTCGATCGGCATTGCGTATGGGCCGGGACACCGGGGCATAGCGCAGCTGTATGCGGGAGAGCAGCAGGTGCTGGCAAAGTTATCCCTGCCTGAGGCTGTCGGCGCGACCGGGAACCAGTTTATTCTCCACCCCAGTTTAATGGATGCCGCGCTGCAGGCCTCCATCGGCCTGTTCATGAACAGCAATGCTTTACCGCCTGCAAAACTCATGCTGCCTTTTGCGCTTAAGGAACTGGAGGTTTTTAGCGGCTGCACCGCCGAAATGTGGGCGCTGGTCCGCTATAGCGCTGACGGTCAGGCCGGGAATAAAGCGCCGCGGCTGGATGTCAGTCTGTGCGATCGGCACGGGAATGTCTGCGTAAGAATAAAGGAACTTGCCTTGCGGGAAGCGGCGGACGCAGCCGGTCTGCCGGAAGCCGGGGCGCTCCCGGGAACCTTGCTGCTTGAACCTTATTGGCGGCAACAGGCGATTATGGCCCGGAAGACTGCGTATATCCGGCATTTGGTTTTGCTTTGCGAAGTGGGTGAAGTATCTGAGGAAAGCATCGAAAGCGGCCTGAACGGGGTGCGCTGCCTGAGACTGGAAGCTGCCGGGCAAGGCCTGGCGGAGCGGTACCAAAATTATGCCGCCCGGCTTTTGGCGGAAATCCAGGGTCTTCTTGCCGACAAACCCGGCGGCAATATTCTGGTTCAGCTGGTCGTCCCCAGTCAGGGTGAACGGCGGCTGTTCGCCGGCCTGGCGGGACTTCTCAAAACTGTCCGGCTGGAAAATCCCCAAATCATCGGGCAACTGCTGGAAGTGGGAGCTGGAGAAGCAGGGAGTATGATAGAAGAATTAAAGGCCAATCGCCAGGCGCCCGGTGATGCCTGGATTCGCTGCCAGGACGGCAAACGGTATATTGCCGGCTGGCGGGAAGCGGAAGCCTTGCCACCGGCTAAGCTCCCCTGGAAGGACCGGGGCGTCTATGTCATTACCGGCGGCGCCGGCGGGCTGGGACTTGTATTTGCTAAAGAAATTGCACGTAAGGCCAGAGCCGTCACCCTGGTCCTCACCGGCCGGTCCGCCCTTCGTAAAGACCGGCAGGCTCAAGTTGAGGAACTGGCGGCTTTGGGGGCCCGGGTTTTATACCGGCAGGTCGACGTTACCCGGGAACAGGCGGTTGCCGGCCTGTTTCAGGGCCTCCGGGAGGAATTCGGCGATATCAACGGCATCATTCATAGCGCCGGTATCGTTCGCGATCACTTCCTGCGCACCAAGACCAGGGAGGATTTGCTGGCGGTTATGGCCCCAAAGGTGACCGGGCTGGTGAACCTGGACCAGGCCAGCAAGGATGTCAGGCTTGACTTTTTCATTTTCTTTTCTTCCGTCGCGGCAGTTCTGGGCAATATTGGCCAGGCTGACTATTCCGCCGCCAATGCCTTCATGGACGCCTATGCCGGGTATCGCAACACTTTGGCGGCCGCCGGCCGGCGTTATGGCCGGACTCTGTCGATCAATTGGCCGTTGTGGCAGGAGGGCGGAATGCAGGTCGATGCGGCAACGGAAAAACTGCTAAGGCAAAACACCGGCCTGACAGCCCTGCCGACAACGGCGGGCATTGACGCTTTTTATCAAAGTCTGGCTTTGGGCAAGGAGCAGGTGATGGTACTGGCGGGAGAAGTTGAGCGGTTCAGGACGCAGCTTTTGCGTCAGCCGGTTGCGCCGGAACCAACAGGAACTAAGGCAGTGCTGGCGCCGGGGCAGGATTTGCTGCGGGAACTGACGATCCATTATTTCAAAGAGCTGATTTCCTCCGTCACAAAAATACCGGTGCACCGGATCAAAGCAGATGACCTGCTGGTGGATTTCGGCGTTGATTCGATCATGATCCGCCAGATAACCGATCAATTGGAAAAGACCTTCGGTTCCCTGTCCAAAACAATACTGCTGGAGTACCAGAGTATCGATGCTTTAACCGGCTATTTTCTTGCAGCCTATCCCCAGCAACTGGCCGAACTGCTGGCAGGCAGGGAAGACGCCGCGGTCAGCGCTGCTGCAGAGAGGGTACCGCCAATACAATCAGAAGTTCCAGCCGGCAAACCGTCATCCTACGGGGAACGAACGGGACAAGTGGATGAATGGTCGGATGAAGAGGTGGAAAAGAAACTTGCCCGGCTCATGGAAGATGAAGCTGTAACAGCGTTATCATACGAGGAATTATTAGCAAAAGCAGATGCTTTGTCAAACGGGGAAGTAGAGGAAACTCTGATCAAACTGATGGAGGTTAAGAATAATGGTTGATCGCAACAGTCAAGTGGCCCAGCTTTCACCGGAACAGAAAAGAACGCTGTTAAAGCAGCTGCTGGAAGAAAAAGCGGCCGGCGGCAAGGCCGGCCTGCAAATGGCAAAAGCGGCGGGCGGCAATGAACAGGGACAGCAGGATTGCGGGGAACTCCCCGCAAACATACCGGAAGAATACTACCGGATTGCCGGTTTCCCCGATTACCTGGAACTTAGTAAACAAGCGGAGCTGTTTGCCCAGCTGCAAATAGCCAATCCTTACTTTCGGGTTAATGAGGCCATTATCAATAATAAGACCAGCATTGACGGACGGGAATATATTAGCTATTCCAGTTATAATTATTTGGGTTTTTCAGGAGATGAGCGGGTTACCCAGGCGGCAAATGAGGCTGCAAAGCGGTATGGTACATCGGTTTCGGCCAGCAGAGGCGCAACCGGCGAAAAACCGATCCACGGCGAACTGGAGGCGGAACTGGCAAGTCTGATCGGCGTCGAAGACTGCGTCGTATACGTCGGAGGGCATTCGGCGAACGTTTCGACCCTTGGCTGCCTGCTGCGCCCCCGGGATTTGGTGGTCTGCGATGCCCTAAGCCATAACAGCATCATCCAGGGCTGCATTTTGTCAGGCGCCAGGAGGATCCTATTTCCGCATAATAACTGGGAAGCCCTTGAGGCTATTTTAAAACAAAATCGCCGGAACTATGAGCGCACCTTGATTGTGGTGGAAGGCGTTTACAGTATGGATGGCGATATTGCCCGCCTGCCCCAATTTGTTGACTTAAAGAAGCGCTACAAGGCGCTGCTGATGGTGGATGAGGCCCATTCAATGGGAATATTGGGCCGGAGCGGACGGGGGATTGGCGAATACTTTGGCCTTGATCCGCGGGATGTGGATGTGTGGATGGGAACCCTGAGTAAAACCTTTGCCAGTTGCGGGGGCTATATTGCGGGTTCTAAAGAATTGGTTCAGCTGTTAAAGTATTCTGCCGGCGGTTTCGTATACAGTGTTGGGATAACGCCTGCGAATGCGGGAGCAGCCTTAGCGGTTGCCAGGCTGTTAAGAAGCGAAACCGGCCGGGTGGCCCGCCTGCAAAATAATGCCCGGTTTTTCCTGGAATTTGCTCAGGCCAACGGCCTGGATACCGGTTTAAGTAAAGATTCAGCTGTCGTGCCGGTCATTATCAGGGATTCCCTAAAATCGATCAAGCTTGCCAATGCCTTGTTCCAACATGGCATCAACGTCCATCCCATTTTCTATCCCGTCGTCGCCGATGGTGAAGCCAGACTAAGGTTTTTCATTACCAGTGACCATACGGAAGACCAAATACGCTTTACCATTGAAACCATGAAGGAATTGCGCAACAAGTTAGTGCCTTGACAAAGGATAAGACGAATTGGCCGGAGGCGAATTTTCATGAGTAATCATAAGGTATTCATAACCGGCGCCACAGGGTTTATCGGCAGCAGCGTTGCGGAGGCGTTTTGTCAAGCCGGTTTACAGGTTGGCTGCTTAGTCCGGAAAGACAGCAATCTGCGCAATATTGCCGGTTTGCCGGCAGAACTTAAATATGGCGACCTTACGCGCCAGGAAACGCTTGCCGCCGCTTTGGAGGGCTTTGACAGCGTGGTTCATGTCGCGGCCTTTGCCAATAACTGGGGCGATTATAGCAAGTTTATGGAGAGCAACGTAGGAGGGACGCTCAATCTTCTTGGCGCTTGCCTGGAAAAAGGGATCAAAGATATTATTATTACCTCTTCCACGTCGGTTTACGGCGAAGAAGACAGCAAAACTGTCAAGAACGAGCAATCACCCCTGAACTCACACTATCCCTATTTTGCCGACCGGTTTTTTCCCGCAAGAATCAATTTTTACCGTGATACAAAGGCGCTCGAAAAACAAAAGGCCATCGAATTCGCCGAAATTCATGGACTGAATTTAACCGTGATTGAACCTGTATGGGTTTATGGAGAAAGGGGCGGAGTTCCCTTTTATATGTACTTACAGGCGGTAAAAGCGGGAGCCGCCTTTTTTCCGGGATCCAAACGCAATAAGTTTCACGTAGTTTACAGCCGGGACCTGGCCAGGGCTTATTTACTTGCGCATTACAAAAAACTGCCGGGGGTGAATTGTTTCATCATCGGCAACAGTCAAACTGAGTATATGGACCGGGTCTTTGGCCTGTTTTGTCAGGAAGCGGGCTTTAAAAAACCCAAAAACATTCCTAAATATATGGTCTACCCGCTAGCCTTGTTGCTGGAAATGCCTGCTCTCCTTTTTAACAGCAAAAAGCCGCCTTTATTAACCAGGGATGCGGTGAACATGCTATATGATAATAATGAGTATTCGGTTGCCAAGGCGGAAACAGTACTGGGCTTCAAAAATGAATATAGTTTGGAAGAAGGCATTAAACGGACGGTTCAGTGGTATAAAGAACATCATTTTATCTGATGGTGGAGAGAGAAGGGAGTACGCATCATGGGACATATAGCGGTGAAAGATGTCTACCGTCACCTGGGAGATAAAATCGACAAACTAAACGTTAGAGCGCCATGGAATGAGGCGTTGTACAAGGTTTTGACGGAGCTGTACACCGCGACGGAAGCCGATGTGGTGGTCAAAATGCCGTACGGCGTCGCCGATCTGGCAAGAATTGCCGCCGTAACAGGCTATCCGAAGGAGCAACTGGCGGATATACTGGCAGGTCTGGCCGAAAAGGGGCTGGTCGTGGATCTGTACCACGCCGGTGAATATCACTACTTTCCTTCTCCCTTACTGGAGGGATTTTTTGAGTACACCATGATGAGGACGAGGGGGAGTCTGGACAGCAGGCATTGGGCCGAGTTGTTCCATGCCTATTGGATCGGAAGCGATGTTTTTTATAAGGCCAACTTAAACGACGGTCAGAAAATGGTCAGTTTCAGAGTGGTGCCCCACACCGGAACGGTGGCGACCGAGGATGTGGTGGAAATTCTGCCTTATGAGAAGGCCGAGGCGATCGTGGACAGCCATAAAAAATTTGCCATTGGCATATGCGCCTGCCGTCATGAAGCCCATCACGCCAATTTCAAATCCTGCGATCTTCCGTTAGAAACCTGCGTCAGCTTTGATTTCATGGCGGAATGGTTAATCAGCCATGGCATGGCTAAGGAAGTGAAGCGGGAGGAAATACTGGACAATCTGGAGCGTTGCAAAGACTTAGGCGCGTTTTTTTCAGCGGAAAACAGCCATAATGCTAAGGTTTTATGTTGCTGCTGTTCGTGTTGCTGCGGCATCGTCCGGGCGATTAACCAGTTTGGTTATACCAATGCTTTAATGACTTCAAATTTTATCGCCGAGGTCAATGCCCAAACCTGCATTGGCTGCGGGAAATGTGCCCAGGCCTGCCCGATCCAGGCCATTGTTTTGGAACCGGCCGGCCCAGCCGCCGGAGATAGGGCCGCGAAGCGCCTGCTGGCCAAGGTTGACCGCTCTATCTGCCTGGGCTGCGGGCTCTGCTCGCTGAAATGCCATTGCCAAGCCTTATACCTGAAGAAGAGAAAGCAGCAAGTCATTTACCCGGCAACCACCTTTGAACGGAATATCCTGGCCTGTCTGGAAAAGGGGACGCTCCAGTATCAGCTTTTTGACAACCCGCAATCGCTTAGCCATACCGTCATGAGGGGGCTGGTGGGCGGTTTTTTGCAGCTGCCTGTGGTCAAAAAGGCGCTCATGAGTGATACGCTGCGCTCGCGGTTTTTAGGCGTTCTCACCGACTTGGTGAAGAAACAAGGTCTCGAGTGGGTGTTAAAGCTGTAAATGGTTCAGCCGTGATGAACTGGATGCCGCCGCTAATGACAGCAGACGACTGCTGTCTGTATTTTTACAAAATAAAACAAAATTGTAAAATTGAGGTTGACTGAGCTAGAGCATTAAGTTAAGATAAGAGCATAAAAATCCTGGAAATGTAAAGAGTCAAGGAAAAATTTGAAACTAATGGCAGAGGAGCGATTTGCTGTGACAAAAGAAAATATTTTTGACTTAGTTGTACGCCATACCCGGGAAGTGATTCCTGAATTGGAAGAACATCGATTCTCTTTAACTGACCGATTAATGGAGCTTGGCGCCAATTCTGTTGACCGGGCTGAAATTATTGGCATGACAATGGAAGCATTATCACTGTCTATTCCACGTGTCGCGTTGTTTGGCGCAAATAATATCGGTGAATTGGTTGATGTGTTCTATGAAAAAGTACAAACCGTCTGATTTGGTGATTACGGGCTTAGGAATTACCACGGCTGTTGGACAAGGCAAAACCGACTTTACTGCCGCGCTCATGGAGGGTGAGCACGCTTTCGGCTTTCTGCAGCGACCTGGCCGGCAAAGCAGTCCGGCTTTCCTGGGCGCTGAGATTTCGTCGCTGACTTACCCGGAGCGGTTTTCTCAACGACTTTTAAGAAAAGCCTCTTTTGGGAGCCAGGTAGCTTTGGTTACTCTGAATGAAGCCTGGGAGGAAGCCAATCTGGCTGCTGTAGATTCTGAACGAATAGGCTTAGTGATTGGCGGATCCAACATTCAACAAAGAGAAATGAATCAAATTCATGAGTCTTACAAAGACCGTGTCAGCTTTATTCCGCCAACCTATGGAATGTCTTTTATGGATAGTGATTTATGTGGAATTTGCACCGAGCAATTTAGAATTCAGGGCATGGCGTATACCGTAGGCGGAGCATCGGCCAGCGGGCAAGTGGCGGTTATTCAGGCAATTCAAGCCGTTCTAAGCGGTCAGGTTGATGTTTGTATTGCCTTAGGTGCGGTTATGGATATTTCCTACTGGGAATGTCAGGCGTTAAGATCTTTAGGCGCTATGGGGAGCGACAGATACGCCGCTGAACCTGAACAAGCGTGCCGCCCTTTTGATCAAAACCGGGATGGCTTTATTTACGGTGAGTGTTGTGGTGCAGTTGTAATTGAACGGGAAAGTTTTGCTGTTGAGCGAAACGTTAAGCCTTACTCTGCTGTTTTAGGCTGGGCCATGGTCATGGATGGAAATAGAAATCCCAACTCATCATATGACGGGGAGGTCAAAGTCATCAATAGAGCATTAAGTCAGGCGCATTTATCACCACAGGAAATCGACTATATCAATCCTCACGGGTCAGGCTCGAACATTGGCGATGAGATTGAACTTTCAGCAATTATTGATTGCAAGCTTGACCATGCATTCATTAATGCAACAAAATCGATTGTCGGTCATGGCTTAAGCTCTGCCGGCATTGTAGAAGTCGTTGCGACTTTGCTGCAAATGAAGGGGGCCAGACTTCATCCAACGCGAAATTTAGACAAGCCTATCAATTCTTCATTAAACTGGGTGCGTAATCAAGCTGTTTTTTGTGATTTTAAAAATGCCCTAACCCTAAGTTTTGGCTTTGGCGGGATGAATACGGCGTTGTGTTTGACGAAGTATTAGCTGGTAATCCTTCCTTTTTTGCGGAGGGATTATTTCGTTCAGGGATGCTAGAGTACTGCACCAACCCTGAACTCTGCAGCTACTGACGGACGATTTTCCGTAATACTGCAATACTGCGTTGTCGTCAATCGGCATACGTCCGGTAGGCCTCAGTCCTCCGCCTTGTCTTACAAAAAATTGCTTCGCCATTATCTTGCAGTTTCAGATTGGCGCAGTATTAGTACAAAATTTGTTATGCCGGGGTTGGTTATGAATACAAAATGGATTGGAAAAGCTGACATTTCAGATGGATGCAATACCTATACAGAATGGTTTTCAGTAAAATTTGCGCAGAGGGAGTATAAAGTCTGCCTGAACTTTTTAAAAATTATTGATTTTGATCAAATGACAAGCGTTAGACAGTTTCTTCATGAAGAGGAAAACCGGTATTTTGAAACTCTTCAGTATAAACTGAGGATCAAAAGTTTTCTTTTAGGAAGATACTCTGCTAAAAAAGCTGTTTCTGCATTGACTGGTCAAACCAATTTTAAAAAAATTCAGATTAAAAACGGCGTTTTTAATCAACCGCTGGTAGTTTGTGAGACCGGCGGCAACACCCAGGTAAGCTTGTCTCACTGTGAAGACAGTGCAGTAGCGGCCGCTTTTCATGAGATGCTTATTCTTGGCGTTGATATTGAAAAGATTAGCCGTAATACATTTTCAGGCGTTGAAGCAGAGCTGACACAACATGAAAAGGAGCTTGCCGATAGCGTCAATTGTTCTTATGAAAGCTTTCTGCTGATGATTTGGACAATCAAGGAATCTCTTTCCAAGGTGCTTAGAACCGGGCTAACCATTCCTTTAAGCATTTTAGAAATAAAAAATATTGAAGTACATAACGGCTATTTTGTTAGCGATTTTACAAATTTTTTTCAATATTATTCGATTACCTTTATGGCAGGAGAGTATATTTACTCAATGACCTACCCGAAAAAAGCTGAAATAAATTTAGATATGAACCGACTGAAGAGCGGTTTATATAAAATGTTCTAAAATGACGCCCCCGCGGACAATTGGGGGACGTTCCTTTTCGGACAATTGGGGACGTTCCTTTTCTGTCAACATCTTAGCGGACCGTTCGCATCAGCCGAAGCGGGACTGCGGCCGAGTTGCACAATATTTAAAAGCGTGGACAGTATTCACAAAGGTGACAAAAAAGGAACGTCCCCCCCTGTCCCTTCCTTTTGTCCCCTTTGTTCCGGGGGAAATCGAACTGATGAAACTTCGTAAAGAGTCTGAAGCTGGAAACTGGTTGACATGTTATAATAAATGTAGTTCACTCTCTGAAACAAAATTTTGCGAAGAAAGGGGATTGTTATGGGTGCAGTGCTTGACGGAATTAAAAACAGACGCAGCATAAGAAAGTACAAAGCGGACGAGGTACCGAAGGATAAGCTTCTCAAGGTATTGGAAGCTGCCAATTGGGCGCCGTCCAACGGGAATGAGCAGGCCTGGAATTTCTTTGTTGCCAGGGGAGAAGCAGTTGTCAAAGTATGCAAGGTGTTTTCCGATTTTGCCCGGGACTACATACCAAAGGCTGCCTATATTCCTGACGATCAGAAGGCGGCAATGCTGAAATATGCCGAGAACTTTGGCGGCGCGCCAATACACATCATCATAACCTATGAATTGTTCGAAGGGAATGCCGAGAAGACCGAAAAATCTTTGATGGCGGCTTGCGCTGCTGTACAGAATCTTCTTCTGGCAGCCTGGGAGGAAGGACTTGGGACAGTGTGGATCGGCGGGGAAACATGCCATTCTTCAATAACCAGAGAAGTTCTAGGTCTTAGGAATACCCAAAAAATTGCCGCAATTATTCCGATTGGCTATCCGGCTGAAGCTCCCCTTGTCACAAGAGAAGATGTACAAAGCAAGATTACGTGGATTGGCTTCTAATAGCGATTTGCGGTAAAAAAGCTGAAATTTTAAATTCGGAAGCTTCTTAAAAGAAGTCTTCCAGTTTTTTTGTCCCTGCGCTAAGTCTCTGCTGCCCCATAGAGCCTTCCGGTAGCCTTGGTGTCAATTCCGGCGGAAGAAATTTCTGTACAGCAGGTTTTTATTGACGTTGAATTGAGGGGACTGGTATAATAAAGCCATAGATAAATAGCGGCGATGGAGTTCGCCTTAAACCCCGTGCAAACGGTAATGACTCCTACCACTTAGCGTGGTAGGAGTCTGTTTTGTTTTAGCAGGCGCTTCCGGCGTAGCAGTGTTTAATTCGCAGGTTATGCCTACGATTACGGATTTCTGGAGGGAAAGCGATCTGTTTCGAAGCAAGTTCCGAAACAATGTAAAGCAATGGCTGGAAGGTGAGGTGGAAAAGTTGTTGGAAATCATGTTGGTAGCAATTGGGGGAGCCATTGGTTCAGTGGCCCGGTACCTGGTGTCTGCCTGGGCTGCAGCGCGGTTTGGCGCAGAATTTCCTTATGGTACGCTGATTGTCAATATTGCTGGTTGTTTTATTATTGGCGCCTTTATGGCGTTTGCTGCGGAGCGGTTAAATATCAGCCCCTGCTGGCGGCTGGGTTTTATCGTGGGCTTTGTAGGCGGGATGACCACCTTCTCATCATTTAGCTATGAAACAATCCATTTGCTGCAGGAAGCAAATATGCTGCGTGCTGTTTATAATGTCGGGCTTAATGTTCTGGTTGGCTTTTCGGCTACATGGCTGGGCAGCGGGTTCGCCAGATTATTTTAACAGCCAGCAAGCAGCGAAAGTATTTTTTTACTAAACTATCACAATTTCAGAGGTGTTTATTCCAAATCCAAAACGACTTTAATTGCAAGACTTTGGTTGGAGGCGATTTCAAAGGCTTTGGCGGCGTCAGTGAGTTTAAACCTGTGGGTAATGATTTTGGTGATATTTACTTTTTTGCTGGTCAAATTGTTGATGACTTCCAAAATGTCCTCGGAGGTATAGCCCCGTGACCCCATGATGACAGCTTCACTACTCATAATTTGCATGAAATTGATTAAAAGACTCTTTTTATGCAAAGCTACACAAGATAATTTGGCCCCTAGTTTGGCGTAATTCAGGAAATCCTCCGGAATATTCGGCGCGCCGGCGCAGTCAATCGCCACATCAATGTTAATCGCCGAAGACCCATGCGATTTTGTTATTTCCCCGAATTGTCCAATTAAAAAATTGCGCACATCTCCTGACTTCGGATTAAACCCTATTCCGCCTAGTTCCCTTACAGTTTGCAAACGCCTATCATCCATATCCAAAACGGCTACTTTTTTATTTCCCTGGGCAATCAAGCCACTTAGCGCACAGAGGCCGATGGTACCGGCGCCATAAATCACCACATGATTTTCCGGTTTCGTCTGAGGGATATTTTTGCCGTGGGTTCCTACTGAAAAAGGCTCAATTAGAACCGCATCATCAAAAGACAGTGCATCAGGCAAAGGATAAATATTATCGTTAAGCCTGGCATACTGAACCAACACAAATTGCGAAAAGGCCCCGGCCCGGTCAGAAGCACTTGGATCGGGAGTACAAGTCATCGGATTAACAAATACCCTGGTTCCTTTTTCCACACAAGTTACGTTTTTACCAACTTCATAGACATAGCCAACCATTTCGTGCCCAAATTCCAAATCCGGTAAAATCCCCACATATTTTCCGTCATACAGATAGGCAGTAACATCTGACCCGCAAATTCCAGCCCGGACATTGCGCACCAATACATCATCAGGACCGCAAACCGGCGTCGGCCTTTCCTGTAATTCCACCTTTTTTGGACCTTTGTAAATTAAAGCTTTCATTTACTCAACTCCATTTCGCTATAGACTGGTAAGAGTATTTTGGCCTGTTTACGGTAGTTCTAACCAGTAGGTCTAGTAACCGGCCCCGGCGTCGAACTGTTAAATCTCCTCATTAGCCGGCTATTCATTTAATTACCTGGAGCCAATTGCAGTTCCAATCAGGAACGCTGCAATCTCACGTACTTCACGGCCATGCCGCGCCTGTTCGCGTTCTTGCCGCTCCCGCCATTCTCTTTCACTTTCATGCTGACGCCGCTGCATTTCCCGTTTGTGGCGTTCATTCTCTTTACGCAGCCGCGCATCATGCTCCCGCTCCCGCTGTTTTTCCCGTTGACGCTGTTCCTGAATCTCACGAACTTCCCGCTCATGACGATTCCGCTCCCATCTTTGCCGCTCCTGCCATTCTCTTCTGCTTTCATGCTGACGCTGCCGCATTTCCCGTTCGTGGAGCTCATTTTCTTTACGCAGCCGCTCATTATGCGCGCGCTGATGCTCCCGTTGACGCCATTCCCAAATATCACGCAGTTTTTGGTAATGGCGTTCTCTTTCGCGCTCTTGCCATTTGCTTTCGTTATGCCGCCGCATTTCCTGTTGGTAGCGTTCAATTTCTTTACGTACCTGCTCATCGTACTTCCGCTCCCGTTCCCGCCAGGCCCGCTCAAAGTCGCGGCCATGCTCCCGCTCCTGATAACGTTGATCCCTTGGCGATGCTTCGATTACGGCTGCTCCAAACCCTATTTGCAGGATACCGATCATGGAATAAATAATAAATTTTTTTGTTAAGTGATTCATCGTTTTGCCTCCCTATAATCTAACAAAATTCTAAATGCCGGGAATTACCGCTGTTACAATCAAACTTTGCCGTTTGGTAAAAGCAAACCCATTCGTCAGCCAGGCGGCTTTTTTATTGACTTATGAAGATATCTTATTATCAATTAAGATGCAATAAGCTGAAATGAAATTTGGGAAAAACAAATTGCGGTTGCTGTAGATGATAAATACTGCGCCTGCGAACCACAACGGGGTTAGCCCGTCAAGCCATGGCATATTACGACAGCTCCTTTGTGTTGTTAGGATCCGGACTGTTACGCCTCTTAGCGAAATTATTGTCAGCAGAGGTGGACAGGGCTATTGCAGCGTACCGGTTTTAATATTGTAGGTTACAGAAGGCGCCGGCCATGTGTTACTGCCTTGAGTGACCTGCACATTGCCGGTAAATGTTCCAATTTTGGTGCGCCAGTTGAAGTCCGCCGTATCGGCGGTAATGGTGATGTGGGGCTGCGATAATGTCACGCCGCCGCCAAGCGCCGCTTGCTTCCGGGCGCCGTAGACGTAAACGCTGCCGGCGGTTAGCTGAATGTTATCCTGGGTAAGGGTGATGCCGCCGGTAGCCCAGACCTCCAGCGAACTGAGGCTGACTTTGGCCTGGCCGGCCGTTATCACGCGGTTGCCGACTTCAATACGTACATTGCCTTTTAGCAGATAGAGTCCGCTCGCTGTATCATAATGGGTGGTGTCGGCGGTGATGACCGGCTTGGCAGCAGCGGCTGGAGCTGCTGAGCAGGTTAGAAGATAGAAAAATACAATAAAGAGTAATAACACGTTACGGTACATATTGTTTGACCTCCAGATGGATAGGGTGGTATAGCCCGGCGAGTCTTAGGGATTGTTCAATTGTTGCCATTATGATTTCGATTACACAAAAATCACCGCTTTATTCATACTTATAGTACTGTTTAAGTTCTGACAGTACTAATAATACTTGCATTTTCTTACCATGTCAATATTTTGTAATTTATTTCAAGCCGGCTTTTGCGAAAAAAATTTCCGTAACCTGGAGTTTTTGGACGCCAGGTTCGGGGTTTTTATCAGCAGAAGTGGCAGAGATATCGACTGTTTATCAGAGGCACAGGGAAAGCGTGAGGGAATAGTGCCTTCTGGTCAACATTTGCTATCTCCCTAAATGTATTCGTAAAGCTCGCCATTACTGAATTTTGCAGTAATGGCGAGCTTTTTGATCTGCCGCTAACCGGGGCAGGCCTATGATGATAGGCTGGCGGCTCTTGCCGCCTTTCTTTTAACATCCGGGAATGGCATCGTATTTGTCCAGAGCGCCGCCTGAGTATTGCGGCAGGGCAGTAATACTCAGGCAAACAAGCTGCAGCAATGGCTTGACAAGAGGAGCGGGATCATTTACAATTAGTTTGACATTCAAACAATTAGTTAGTATAACTATTTGAATATAATACTAATAAGCAAAGGAGAAACATTGATGGAGACGCTAGATGAGTTGACACATGAATTGTTCAGTTTTTTTAATGGTTTCTCGTCTTGGGAGAGTTCGGTAATCCGTTCGAGTGATTTAACGGTGGCCGAAGCGCACGCAATTGAAATTCTCGGCACATATGGGCAGATGAATATGCGAAGCCTGGCGCAGAAGTCAGGGGTGACGACAGGTACGACTACCGTTACGGTTGACCGGTTAGAGAAAAAGGCGTACGCCACCAGAGAGCCTGTCAAAGAAGACCGGCGGGTTTTTCTTATTACCCTGACCGAGAAAGGCCGTCAGGCTTTCGAGGAGCATCACCAGTATCATACCAAATTAACGGAACAGGTAATGACGGCGCTGAGCGAGGAAGAAAGCGAGCAGCTGGTAAAGCTGCTAAAAAAAATCAATGCTGAAGCATTCTAGTGTGGCAAAGTTGTGAATTAGGATTAGACAGTGTAGATTTTTTTGCAATGCAAGGCGGAGGAAGTAGGCATACCGGGCGTATGCCTACTGACGATAAAGAAAACACGGTTTATACCGAGCGCAGCGAAGGCAAAAACCGATGTTGCCCTTATGCCGTTACGGCCAACGCAGCAGTGCGCAAAAAGATACGCTGGCTAAGCTAAGATTTAACTTGGTCAAGACACTAGTACCTTGACTGGATTGGATTTGAGATAGTAAGTGACCTACGGTACAAGTTTGAATGAGAAGAAAGGAGCGTGGCGGAATGAACGGGGAAGCTGTGGCTGCCATACAGCGTGAGCGAGCGGTGCAGGGGGTTTGGGAACGGCACGGGGCAGCCCTGACAACGGCGGTAAGCGCCGTATTGGTTTTACTGGCATGGTACGCAGGTACGAAAGGCTGGGAGCCGCTGGAGATTTGTCTGTATATTGCCGCCTATGTGATCGGCGGTTACCGTAAAGCGTGGGAAGGGCTGCAAACGCTCATCCAGGAGCGCGACCTGGATGTTGATTTGCTGATGATTGTTGCCGCTGTTGGGGCGGCCAGTATTGGTTATTGGCAGGATGGAGCAATTTTAATTTTAATTTTCGCGTTAAGTGGCGCACTGGAAGGCTATACCATGGAGAAAACCAACCAGGATATTCGTTCTATTATGAAATTGCGTCCTGAAACGGCGCTGATTTTACGTGACAATAACGAGTCGCGTATCAGGGTGGAGGAATTGCAGCCCGGGGATCTGGTGCTGGTTAAACCGGGAGAACGCATTCCGGCGGACGGGGTGATTCAGCAAGGCTATTCCGCCGTCGATCAAGCTTCTATTACCGGTGAATCCATTCCGGTGGATAAAGCCTGTGGCGATGAAGTTTTTGCCGGGACGATCAATGGGCAGGGGGCTTTAACCATTGCAGTAACTAAGCCGGCGGAAGCAACACTGCTGGCCAGAATTATCCGCTTGGTCCAGGAAGCGCAGAGTGAAATGCCGCCCAGTCAGTTGTTTGTGGAAAGATTTGAACGTGTTTACGCCAGGGTTGTTATTGTTGCTGCGCTGCTGTTGCTGGTCATACCGCCTTACGCATTTGGCTGGACCTGGGATAAGACCGTGTACCGGGCAATGATTTTTCTGGTGGTCGCATCGCCGTGCGCCTTGGTTTCGTCGATTATGCCGGCCATATTATCCGGGATTTCCAATGGCGCCCGCAAAGGGATTTTATTTAAAGGCGGCGTTCATCTCGAAAATATCGGGGATATTAAGGTTGTTGCTTTTGATAAAACCGGTACACTGACAGAAGGAAAACCGAAGGTCACGGATATCATCCCGCTGCTGTCGCAAAGTGAGGCGGAATTGTTACGGCTTACGGCGGCGCTGGAAACGTTATCGGAGCATCCGATTGCCAGAGCTATTGTGCAGGCTGCCAAGGATAAGCGGTTAGAACTGCCTAAAGCGGCCGAACTGCAGGCCATACCGGGCGTGGGAGTTCACGGTCTGGTTAATGAAGAAGAGTTTCGTATTGGCAGTCTGGATTGTCTGGAGGACAATGTCTTGTCGGCTGGGCACCGGCAGATGGCCCGGCAGCTTGAAGAGCAAGGAAAAACAGTGATATATGTTCAGTCTCAAAACCAGCTGCTGGGGCTGCTGGCCATTCAGGACACGCTGCGGCCGCAAGCGCGCAATGCTGTCCGGGCGTTGCGCCGTATGGGGATTGAGGTGGCTATGCTGACCGGTGATAATTCCGCCACGGCGCAGGCCATCGGCAAGCAAGCCGACGTCGACTGGGTATATGCCGGATTGTTTCCTGAGCAGAAGGTGGAGATTGTTAAAAAGCTTACCGCCAGCTATGGCAAGGTTGCGATGGTGGGCGACGGAGTTAATGATGCCCCGGCTTTAGCCACCGCAGCGGTAGGGATTGCTATGGGGGCCGCCGGAACGGATGTGGCGCTGGAAACAGCCAATGTTGTACTCATGGCCGATGATATTGAAAAGGTTGCTGATGCGATTGCACTGGGCCGCCGCACGAAACAGGTTGTCAAGCAAAATATTGTTTTTGCGATGAGTGTTGTTGTCCTGCTGGTAGCCGGTACCTTCCTGGAACATGTCAACCTGCCGGTTGGCGTGATCGGGCATGAAGGAAGTACCTTGCTGGTGATTGCCAGCGGGCTGCGTTTATTACGGTAAAGCTGGTTTGGCCGCAGTTAGGCCAAGAGATATTGAAAAGCCTGTCCATAAAGAGACAGGCTTTTTTGGCGTGCCGAGCGGCAGGATGACTTTTGTACTAAGTTTTAATTTGGGTTCAGGCTCTTGGCGAAATAGCAGACGGGGGCGGGGCTGCCGCCCCTGGTTTACCGGCAATGGGTACTCTGGCCCGCAAGCTTTTGTAAAAGCGGGTTAGCGTGAGGAAGCCGCCGGCCGTCAGGCCGGCGATTGCGCAGCCTGCACCGCAGGAGCCGCACAGGCCGCTGCAGCCGCTGGACGAAAGCTGTAAAAGGCCCGGCAGATTGACTAAAACTGCTGAACTAAGGCCCCAGCGCAAAGCAGAAATTTTTGCAATCATTTTGCGTCCTCCAAGGGAACCTGATTTGGCAGGTGATGTGTCAGCGGTTTGTCCAGCCAGCCTCGTTCTCCCCTTCCATAAGTAATTGCCTGGCGGGGGCATGCTGCTTCACACTGCCGGCAGGTAAGGCAGTTGTGAATCGTATATATTAGCCCGGTCGAGTCATCCTGGGTTAAAGCGCCCATTGGGCAGATCCGTACGCAGTGGCCGCAATGGCTGCAGGAAGCCTGCCGATAACGCAGCTTGTAAGTGAAGCCCAGCCGTGCTCCCAAGCCGTGTACCGCACTTTGTACCGCTCCGACCGGGCACAGGTAACTGCAAAAACCCCGGCCGCCTTTGGCAAAAGCGCCAAAAAGCACCAGCCATAAAAAGCCGGTAATGATGGCGGTGGAGGAAAGAACGCCCGGACTCTGCTGTACCCCGGCAATGATCAGCCACTGCAGGAATGCGTAATTACAAAGGGAGCAGGCAATGGTTCCGGCCAGAAGCGGCGACAGCAGATAACCGATTAGAAATCCATAGCGGATTGGTACCGGAGGTACCGTAGTTTGCCAGTTTATTTTAACGCGGTTTGGCACCAGTTTGCTAAGATACTCCGGCAAAGCTCCGCTTGCGCACAGGCGGCTGCAGAAAAAGGGACCGATCCAAAAAGCGCTTGCCAGTAATAATAAGAGGGAAATGCCTGCCACCGACAGCAGTTTTGGCGCGGTTCCCGTCAGAAGATCCAAAAGGGGGATACGCAGGCAGAAAGTATGAATTTCAGCGGCCACATTGCTGTTGAGCAAGAAATTAAGCCCTTTTTGATAATAGGCAAACGGGGCGAAAAATAACAGGATGCCCAAGAGGTAGCCGGCAGGACGGTTCAGCTTGTTCATTTGCCGCCTCCGTGGTGCTGCTCATGCGAAGTGTCCTGCGCAGCAGGCTGCTCTGGCTGCGCAGTCGCCAGATGAACAGGCGTTATACCCAGGATGGATCCGCTGGGGGTATCAATTGCCTGTAATTGCCCCAGCGGCTGTTGGCGGGCCGTTACGTTGCTCAGATCAAGGCTTACATTCACGCGCAGCGCCTGACCGGGAGGAATCAGGCGGCTTATTTGACCGGTGGGCTTTTCGAAAGTAGCCGCACCGGACTGGAGCGTTACCGGAACGGTAAACCGGCTGGCAAGCACTGTTACCGGGAGCGGTTGCCGGCTTTGGTTTTTGATGGTATACCGGGCCAGAATTTTGTCGGGCTGAGCCCATTGCTTGGGTTGACCCTGCTTGGCGCGGTCAAGGAGCAGGGGCGCGGACTGGTTCAGTTTCCCTGGTGAAACTGCAACTGATATATTCCCTCTTTCATCGGCGGAAGCTTTTGTGTAATAGCCGTAGTTCACGGCAAAAGCAAAACCCAGGAGCAACAAAAGGCTTGTCAGCCAGAAGGAAGACTTTTGGTGATTCATTTTTATACCTCCCTGTAAGTTGAGCTGTTATGGAAGACTCCCACTGAATGCCTGGCGGGAATGACTGAATTAAGCATATAAAAAGGCCCGGTGATGCCATTAGGCAAAACAGGCCTTTGGTTTATTCCAATCAGCTTATATAAATAATAGAAACATTTTGGCAGATAATCAATAGTACTTTTGCGCTATTTTTGCAGTTCTCAGTCTGCAGAAGACGGTATTTTGCTATCCGTCGCCGGCGCTTTTAACGGTATGAGGCATTTAAGGCTTTTAACAGAACCCGGACATCATAGCCGTAAGGGCTGACGGGCAGAATCTTTTTATCCAGGCCAAGCAGGGAATAAACAGCGAGCCTGGCCGAGCGGACTGAATACTCCTCCGTAAAGACCATATCCTCCGGAATTTCCGCAAACTGGCCGATGAAAGCGAGGTTTGTTGACCCTTTGGGTACAATTTCCGGCCGGTCCCCTCTGGCGCGGGGTTGGAACATAGAAATAATGTAAGGGAGATAGCAGGGAATTACGTTAACTACGGTTTCCATAATTCCATTTATTTCTTCGCTAAAATCCAAATGGTGCAGCAGTTCCAGCAAAATTTCCCTGCCGGTGCAGTCCTGCATGGCTTTTTCGATATAATTGCCTTTCTCACTGGTATATAAGCCATAGCCCCAGAGAATGGTGATATCCTCCGGCTGATTTTTAAAGTGGGGCTGGGCGGCCACTACAATCGACATCAGCCAGTTGGAATCCCGGAAGGTCATCAAAGCGCCGCTGCCCGGTTTGTTGCGGGAAAACTTTTCAATCAGCTTGAGAAGCCGGTTGCCTTTCAGGGTAACCGTAAAGGATTCCCAGTTGGTTTCTGCGGGGCTGCCGAAGAATTTCCGGGGATTGCCCAAACCATCCTTTTTGGCGGCGATTTTCTCCCAGAGCGTAGCTGAAATGGGACTGTCCAAGGCCACTGCAGCAGGGCTATCCAGGCTGCCCAAACGGGAATTATCCGTCATACAGCCGTTGGTCACAATGCATAAATCAGCTTTGTTTAAGTGAAGTATGCCCGGCTTTCCTTCAGTTTCATAGCGTATGGCCGCGACGGTGATGCTTTCACCCTTTTCAAAATCCAAATCTGTCACAGTGCATTTTAAGCTGAAATCAACATCAAACCGCTCCAGATATGCCTTTAGAGGCAGTATAATGGATTCATACTGGTTGTAGCGCGTTCTTGTTACTCCTTCGAGTGTGTGTATCCGGGAGTATTCGAAAATCATCCGGTGCATATAACGTTTAAACTCAATTAAACTGGACCATTTTTGGAAAGCAAAGGTTGTCTGCCACATGTACCAAAAGTTTGTTTCAAAAAAGTGGGGCGTGTTGATAAACCAGTCGGAAATCCGGAGATTGTCCAGCTTTTCTTCCGCAATAACCATTAGTTTGAAAAGCGCAATACGGTCGGCATCGCTAAAACCCATAGATAAAACATCGATTACTTCATGGTCTTTGTTAATCAGTCTGGCATTGGCATGGGTGGGATGGGCGTGGTCAAAGGCCAGAATTTCATCTGTCACACTCATGTGTTCAAATTCCAGAGAAGGGATGGAGGAAAGCAGTTCCCATAAGTTTTCGTAAGTTTCCTCATTGAGCATTCTGCCGCCCCGGGCAATAAAGCCGGTTGTCGCATTTCCCGCGCCATCGTTGCTGCCTCCTAAGACCGGCATTCCTTCTAAAATATGAATGTTTTTACCGGGAAAGGCACAGTCCCTGAGCAGGTAAACCGCACCTGCAAGGGAGCCTAAGCCGCCTCCGACAAAATAGATTTGCCTGTTTATTTCTGTATCGCTCACCGCCGGATACCTCCATGATGTACTTAATACCTATAGATTTACCCGGAAAGGGCTTGCTTATGAATATAAACGCCTGTATTATACTTTTAGTTTGCTGCCTACCCCAAACCCTGCGGCGCTTAACAGCGACAACGTGAAAAAAACAATGCCGTAACGAAACAATTCATCCTGCGATCCCCCGACGGTTGCGAGCATGCTTGTCAGTAAGGGAATGCCGATTGCGCCGCCGAGATTGCGGCTGAGCTGAATAAGACCGCTGACAGTGGCCTGTTGGTTTTCACCTGCGGCATTTTGCGCGGGCAAAACAAATGTAGGCATTAGGCTGCCAATGCCAAAGCCGATGCTGATCGCAAAAAGATAAGCGAAAGAAACAGGCAAAGCAAAAAGACAGACTACGCCCAGTCCGCTAAACCCTGCCGCCGCAAGGCACCAACTCATTTGAGACAGGGATTTGCAGGAGAGTTTTTGCAGCATGAAGCCTGATGTCATTGCGCCTATGCTCAATCCCAGCGTACAAGGCAGCAAAAAGTAAGATCCTTTGGTGTGGTTATTGCCAAACACGGCAACCGAAAACAGCGGTAAAATAAAAATGGCTCCATAACTTAACGTTCCTGACAGCAGGGCGCTCAGACTGGATAAAGAGATGGCCGGCAGCCGGAGCATGTCCTGCGGCAGGATGGGATCAGGATGCCGTTTGCCCTGCCTGTGAAAAACAAGGCCCATGGCAATACTGATGACCAACAGCAGGGTTGTCGTCATGGTCCAGCCGGATTGCTCAAAGATAGTCCAGGTTTGAATGAAAATTGCGATGGCTCCGCCCAGCAGGAAAGCGCCGAGGTAATCTATCTGCTGAATCGTGTGTCCCGGTTTAACTGTAGCGCCAAACCGGCTAAAGCCGATAATCGTGAAAGACAGCAGACAGAACGGGATGACGATCAAAAAGGCGGCCGACCAGCCTAAGGCTGCCGCAACTAGGCTGCCGATGATTGGACCCAGCACATTGGACAGCATTTGAACAGCGGCGAAAATACTCATGGCTTTGGCCCGTTCTTTCATAAGGGGAAACAATATGCTGATTAAGGCCATTGTCACAGGCGCCAGCATACCCGCGCCAATGCCCTGCACCAGACGGGCGGCGACCAGAAAGGCCAGAGAAGTTGCAAAACCGCACAGGAGTGAAGCGACCAGGAATAAGGACATGCCGATTAAAAAAAATGATTTGTAGCCATAGAGATCAGCCAGCTTGGAAAACAAGGGAATGGTTATTGTGGACATCAGCAAGTAGCCGCTAAACACCCAGCTGTACAGATGAGAGTCGCCTAATTCGGCCGAAATAGCAGGCAGAATAGTTGCAACAAGGGTCTGCATGATCATATAAGCAGTTACGCCCAGGAGAACCCCTGTGAAAACAAACCAGCGCCTATTCATTTTCATTGCCTATCAATTCGATAAAGCCCTGATTTCCGTCGAGCCGGATCGTCTGGCCGTTTTTGATTAATTCGGTAGCCCTGTCCACGCCTACCACAGCAGGAATGCCATATTCACGCGCTACCACGGCCCCATGGGTCATCAGGCCGCCAACTTCAGTGACAAGCCCCCGAGCGGAGTGGAACAATGGCGTCCAGCCGGGGTCGGTGTGCGGTGCGATCAGAATTTCTCCCGGCTGTAAAAATGCCTGTTCAGGGTGTAGAATAATTCGCGCCCTGCCCTGGACAACCCCGGCCGAAACCGGGCTGCCGGCAAGTGCACCGGCCGGAATGCCGCTGCGTTCCAGCGGAACGATAACAATCTCTCCTTCACTTGTCATTACGCCTGGAGCGCGCAGCGTTTTATGCCAGGCAAAAAGCTCTTTTCTGGCCGCAAGCGTTTGGTTTACTGCTGGCATCGCTGCTCCTTGTACCAGTTGCCGGAATTCATCAAACGTAAAATAGAATACATCTTTTTTGCAGGTCAGCAGGCCTTTGGTGACCAGTACTTCCGCTTCGGCTTCAATTGCTTTTTTGCATTCGTCCATAATGTTGACCAGCAAGTATTTATGATGTTCGCGCAATGCGCCGGACGAGCGGAATACGTCAATGATCCGTTTGGCAAATTTGCTGCGGAAATAATTGCCCTGAACTTTAGCTACAATCTGCTGTCTGGCCGCGTTTGCCTCTAACGCTCCCCGGACGAATTTCCGGCGATGCTCCTGAGGCTGTACGTTGCGCATATGGTTTAAAATTGCCGGCGCAAGTTGTGCGGGCGCTTCCCTCCAGCGTGGCCGCGTCAAGTCGATTTCACCCGGACAGCGCATGCCGAATTTTTCAATGAAAGCGGTAAAGGCTTCGGCAAACGTTGCACCGCCTGATACCTGATCAAGTCCCGCGTAAAAGGTTGCATTCTCTGCTGTCTCCAGGTAGGCCGCCACTTCCGGCAACTGCCGCAATAAGTCTGCCAAGTCGCCGATCTGCAGACCCATCTCGCTGGTTATATTGCCGGGCAGGGATTTATTCAGCTTTGCCAATAATTCGTCCGACTCACTGCCTGTCCAGTGTACCAGCCTGTTTTTGAGTATGACCAGGGCCAGAAGACCGGGCAACACATAAGGCACGATGGTAAAAACGTGCTGGAGAATATAATCCAATTGATGTTTTACTTCCAGTAAACGCGCGGGGCCTTCAAGTCCGGCCAGGTCCTGGCGCACTTTCCGCAATACGGTGTCCATATATTCCTCCACCTGTTCTTTAAACAAATGCGGGTCATTGCGATAGAGATTTTTCCATGCTTTGCCGACCAGGGGCTTTAATACCGCCAGCGCTTTATTGCTTAACGACGAATTGGCCGCGCCTTGGATAAATTCCGGCCGTTGAATTACCTGGGCAACAGCTCTGCCGATACTCTCATTGGCAAATACGATAGATTTAGAAAGAACTTTCCGAATCAGTTTGTTTTGCAACAGGTCGGATAAATCGCCATATATTCTTCCCCCGACAACCCGGCACAGTTCTTTGGAAAAAATATTTTGCAGAATCGAAGTGCCCAAAGGCGGCATGGCGTCTGTCATCATTTGCACATGGCCGAAAGAGGTCAGAACGCGCAGCGGCTGCAGCGGTAGATCGGCCAGCGGATATAAAGAGGTAATCGGGCGGCTCTGCACAATAAATATCCCGCCCTTTTCCACGCAAAATTCAATATCCTGAGGAGAAGCGAAATGCGCTTGAATGTTTTGGCCCAGTTCAGCCAGGGCCAGCAGCTGTTGATCGCTCAGCGCTTGCCGCCGCTGCTGCGCTGTTGGCAGTTTCTGCGTCACGGTGCCGCCGTCAGCCAGGCTGTAAATCGCAATTTTTTTTTCGGCAATTTGTTTATGGATAATTTTTTGGGCTTTGATTTTATATAAATCAGCCGACACTATGCCGGAAACAATTGCTTCTCCCAACCCGAAACTGGCGTTGATGGAAATGACCGTGCGGTTGCCGTTCACCGGGTCGGCGGTAAACATAATGCCGGATACCTCCGGCTGTACCATCCGCTGGACGACAACAGCCAGCAATACATCACGGTGATTGAAATGGTTTTTGGCCCGATAGGCAATTGCCCTGTCGGTAAACAAGGAGGCCCAGCACCTGCGCACATGCAGCAGCAGCTCGCTGCGGCCTTTGATATTGAGATAGGTATCTTGCTGGCCGGCAAAGGAAGCTGTAGGCAAATCTTCAGCAGTGGCGCTGGAACGGACCGCATAAGCATAATTCGGGCCTGTATTTATCCAGGCCTGAACAATGGCTGCCTGCAATCGTTCAGGCATTGGCAATTGCGTTAACTGCGCCCGGATCATTTCGCCGGCTTGGCGCAACTGTGTCAAGTTATTTGTGTCGATGGTTTCAAGCGAATGAATGAGCTGCCCTATGGCTGGGCTTGTCAGGATAAAGTCCCGGTAGGCGGCAGTGGTTATGCAGAAGCCTCCAGGCACAGGAAAACTTGCTCTGCTGAGCTCAGCTAAATTGGCGCCTTTGCCGCCGACCAAAGGCAAACTTGATTTATCCAGTTCATCAAATGGGAGAACATAATTCATTATGTGGATTGCCTCACTTCTTGTTGTATTTCCGGCGTGTGATTTTCACCTTGTCTCTTCGCTGTGGCCGGTGTAAATGATAGTATGCACCAACTCTACAATAATATTTTTCTTGCAGCGGGTTAGCCAATCACCGGCCTTATTCCGGCAAGCATAGGCAAAACCGATGTCCTGCAGGACCCAGCAGCGCGGGGGTTAGTATAGTCCAGGCAAAGCAAATGAACAATGCGCTTAATCATCGTGTGATTGAATTATTTTACGCGCTAAAGGGCTGTGTGCAGGCACAGCCCTTTAGCGCGTTTAGCAACCGCTTTTCAGCCAACAGAATGCGTTCCGCCGGCAGACTGAGATATTGTGTTCAATTACGTTTCAAAACCAAAGAGGGTGATCTCATTGATTGCAGTGGCGCAAATTTCAACCTCCACAGCATCTAATTGGATGCTGTTGCCGATTCCCAGCCCGGTGTGAGCGCCGGAAAAAGAGGTCTGCAGGCTGCCAATGACTTCCCAGGGATTGGCGGCTGCCAGTACTTCCTGGGTGATATCCCGCTCCAGAGGGGTGGTCAAATAATTCAGTGTTCCTATCAGGGAAAGGCTTGCCTGCTGCAATTCGATCCAGTCGGCGGCAGTATCCGGCCGCCAGTAAAGGGTCATTGCGCTGGTGCCGACAGCAAGTGTTAGCGCAAGGCGGCAGTAAAACTTAAGTCTAACGCTTTCAATCTGCAGCCGGTCAAGCGCCGCCGGAGCCATGTGATATGTCAGCACGATTCTGCCCCTGGTTGCAATCAGCAGTCCCGAGCTGAGGGCGGCCAACTGTCTGTCAGGTAAACCTGCGGCATTGGCTGCATTCGTAAAATCGCTTCGGCTGTTAAAGGCGACCTGCTCAGCAGTTACCGCGCCAAAAGTCTCACATGCTCTTTCTTCATCGGCAGTGCGGATAAAGACCGCATCGCCGCGGTTAAGTCTGCAGGCGGAGGGGAAGGCGTGACTGATTGCTGCGGCTGGTTCCGATATTCTTAACGCTAAGAAGCTTTTGCCGCTGCTGCTTAATGTTATTGTTACTCCCAAAGGAGCTGATGCCTGTATTGCGGTAAGATGAATACATTTTTGCGCTGAAGGCGTCCAGACCGGTATTGCATCTGTCAAAACGCTGAAGGAATACTGTCTGCTTATCCCGGCTGGATTTCTTCCGCAAAATAAGGGCTGCTGCCCGGCGGTAGATATATTCTGATTCATTCTTGTATTATCCGTCGCAAACCACTCCTTCCCGGCGCTTTGCCGTCAGGTCAGACTTCATAGCCTATCAGGGTAATATTCACCGTTCCCTCCGCAGTGGTTGTAAGTGAGATGATTTCGTCCGCTGTGAATCTAACCGGGGAAGGAAAGCTTTCGCTATAAGTGGCGAGAGCAGTTGTCAAAACAATTGACAGGAAGGACGCATTGCCGGCTCTGCTTAAGATAACGGTTATGGCAGCAGGGGCAGACGTTTGCACTGCTGTCAGGCAGATCCTTTTACCGGCGGCCGGCAGCCAAATCGGCGTATTTGTTTGCATTGTGGAAAAGGCATTAAATATAATGGTATCTGATGCCTGTTCCCGGGTAAACAAGGGGCTTGCTTCGTCATTAAAAACACTGTGATTTATTCTGGCCGTTTTGTCCATTGCCGAAAAACTCCTAACGTATGGTTATTTTAGTATATGAATCCGTTCTTGTTAAGGTGCGGATTAGCTTGAAGGTCTTCCCAAACTGATTTGGGCAAAAAGAAAAAGGACAGATCAAATCCGCACCGTGTTCGGTGAGAATTTGATCTGTCCGGGCGTTAGCTGTGTCCGGTTCTCTTATCTTTTTCGCCGCAATGAGGTTACGGTCTCTCCGCCAATCCCCCAATGATCGGTGTCCACTTCGTCAATCACGACGATGGTTGTCTTGGGGTTTTTTCCCAGAATATCCACCAGGAGTTGCGTCACACCTTGGATTAATCGGGCTTTTTGTTCGGCAGTAGCGCCTTCTTTCGTTATTTTGATATTTACATACGGCATTATTCATCACTCACTTTCTTGTTTATGGTTGCCAGCGCCAGCAAGGCAAATAGTAAAACCACAACGGCAAAAATGCTGGGGGCTAACAGGTCAAAGTTTTTTTGCAGATAGGCTGCCGCAATAGGACCAATAATCTGTCCTAACGCAAAGGCGGTCGTCAATTCTGCGATGGCTTTCATTTTGGCCTCCGCTTTCATGCGGCAGGCCAACGCGATAGCAAGACTGGTTATTCCCATGAAAGTCCCGCCAAATAAAACGCCGCCGGCCAGGGTGCTAACCTGATTGGGAAGAACAACCGGCATAAGAATTCCCAGGGCTTGCAGGCTGTAGGCCAGCATCAGAGCGATTCGTATATTCGTTTTCTGGGCGAACCGCGCCCACAGATAGGTGGAGGGAATGGCTGCCAGGCCTATGAATACCCAGCTTTGGTTGGCAATTTGCCGCAATTCGGGAATGGCTCCCAGCATTTGAACAATATAAGTGGCTGTAATGATATAGCCAATGCCTTCAAGCCCGTAAGCAACGAGAAGCGCATACCAGGCATAATCTCTCGTAAATCGGCTTTCCGGCCGCGGCAGTTCGGAATGGACCGGTTCGGGCCCCGCTTCTTTTGCCAGCATGCGCCAGGCAATAGCGCCGAATATACTGCCGCCCAAGGCCAGGCCCAGCCATGTGCCTTTCCAGCCGCCAATGGCATCAAATACTGGCACACAGATCCCGGTAAACGCCAGGCCAATGCCCACGCCGCTATAAAGATAACCCGCCCGGTTGCTTCGTCCTTGACCCAGGGTAATGCTGGAGGCGATGACGAATAAAATTGCGCTTAGAAATCCGGCGGATAGCCGCAGCAAGGTCCACAGGGCGGGAAGCTGCGTGGCCGGCATGGCGGCCAGCAAAAGGATACTGCCCGCTAATCCCCCGCCCAGCCAGCCGCGGACATGCCCTGTGACGTATTGCCGGCGGGAAGCCCATGCTCCCGCCAGATAGCCCAGATAATTGGCGGAAGCCAAAACGGCAATATCCCATTCTGCAAGGCCAATATCTCTTTGCATGATTGGAATAATCGGGGTAAAACCAAACCGTGAAACTCCCATTGCTAGACTCAGAGCGCAAATACCGCCCGCCAGAATGGAAATAGTCCGTCTGTTTTGCAATTGTTCACCTCCTGGTACAAGGGCTGCTTTCATGTTACAATAAAGGAGCTGCTAATAGAAGCGATTTATCTCTATGACATAAATCGTTTTTTTCTATGGGAGGGTTAAATGAATTTAAATGATATAAAAATTTTTCAGGAAGTGGTTTACCAGGGATCGATGACACAAGCCGCGGAAAAGCTGGGCTACGCCCAGTCCAGTGTTACCGCCCGGATGAGAAAACTGGAGGAGAAGCTGAAGGTAAAGTTGTTTTATCGTAGCGCCAGGGGCGTTCATCCCACTCCGGCGGGAAAACTTCTGTTGGAATACGGCTTAAGAATTGCCCGTACGATGGACGAGCTGCAGTTTCTTTTACACTCCAATGGCGTTCCCGGCGGATTACTGCGAATCGGCTCAATGGAAACGACCGCAGCCATTCGCCTGCCATCATTGCTCAAAGAATATCATTCTTTATATGATCGTGTGGAGTTATCGCTTCAAACCGGAACAACCGGACATTTAATCAGTCAAATCCTCAACTATGAACTTGACCTGGCTTTTGTCGCGGCACCGGTCAATCACGCTGACATTGTGGAAATGGCGGCATTTGAAGAAGCTATGGTACTGGTTGCGGCGGGAGGCCAAAACGCCGCCGGCGGTTTAGATATTTTGCAAAACAGAACGATTTTAGTTTTTCGCAGTGGCTGCTCATATCGGTCATTGCTGGAACAATACCTGGCGGAAACCAAATCGATACCGTTAAAACGCTTTGAATTTGGTTCTCTGGAGGCTATTATCGGCTCAGTGGCTGCTGGTATTGGGATTTCCCTGCTGCCTGAATCGGTAATAGAAGAAAAATTGCAGTCCGGCATTTTGTCTTCCTATGCACTGCCGTCACACCTCGGGAAGTGTACAACAATGCTGATTTGGCGAAAAGATGCCGTCCCAACCCTGGCCATGACCAAGTTTATTGACTTGATTCACAGTAAGCCGTAGCAGGGAAAAGGTCTGTGGCCTGAAAATAGCCCGGCGCACCGCCGAAAAAACAAGAATTTTATTGGAAAGCTGCTATTGGCCGTATAGATGTCATTCCTGTCTGGTATACTAATGGAACCATTTAACAATTCATTATAGCTTTACTGCTATGGAAAAGGAGGCATTTATGCAACAAGGTCAAGGCGGCTCAGGCCCTGCGGGCAATGACAAAAAAATACAGCAGTTGGAAAACTTTAGAACGGCGCACAACAACCAGACGCTGACCACCAATATGGGACTAAAGCTTTCTCATACAGATGATTCACTTAAGGCGGGAGAGCGGGGTCCCACTTTAATGGAGGATTTTCATTTTCGGGAAAAGATTACCCATTTTGACCATGAGCGTATTCCTGAACGGGTTGTGCATGCCCGCGGTTTTGGCGCATATGGCTATTTTCAGGTTTACCAACCCATGACTGAATATACCAAAGCTAAGTTTTTACAGGACCCGTCGCTTAAAACACCGGTTTTTGTCCGGTTTTCCACCGTTGTGGGCTCGCGCGGTTCGGCGGATACAGCCCGGGACGTGCGGGGCTTTGCGACAAAATTTTATACGGAAGAAGGCAATTATGATATTGTCGGCAACAATATTCCGGTTTTTTTTATTCAGGATGCAATCAAATTTCCTGATTTGATTCATGCGGTTAAACCTGAACCGCATAATGAAGTTCCGCAGGCCACATCGGCCCATGATACTTTTTGGGATTTTGTTGTGAACACGCCGGAAACCGCGCATATGATCATGTGGCTGATGTCTGACCGGGCTATTCCCCGCAGTTTCCGCATGATGGAGGGTTTTGGCGTCAATACGTTTCGTTTTGTCAATGCCAAGGGCAAGGCGCGGTTTGTAAAATTCCACTGGAAGCCGGTATTGGGCGTCCATTCACTGGTTCGCGACGAAGCGCAGAAGTTGTCGGGCAAGGACCCTGACTTCCACCGGCGGGATTTGTGGGATGCGATTGATCAGGGCAATTATCCCGAATTTGAATTTGGTGTGCAAATGCTGGAAGAGGAACAGGAATTTAAATTCGATTTTGATATTCTTGATCCCACCAAATTCTGGCCGGAAGAGTTGGTGCCGGTAAAAATCATTGGCAAAATGACCTTGAACCGCAATGTGGACAATTTCTTCGCGGAAACTGAGCAGGTGGCTTTTTGTCCGGGGAATGTCGTTCCAGGCATTGATTTCAGCAACGATCCTTTACTGCAAGGCCGGCTATTTTCTTATCAGGATACCCAGCTGATTAGGCTGGGCGGGCCGAATTTTCATCAAATTCCCGTCAACCGTCCTGTTGCGCCTATCCATAACAACCAACGCGACGGGTATCACCGCATGTCTGTGGACCAAGGGGTTGTCAGTTATTTCCCGAACATGCTCCAGCAAAATACGCCGACGCCTGTAGCTGAAGGCGCCGGGGGCTATGTACATTATGCTGAGAAGGTGGAGGGCCGCAAAATTCGTGAACGCAGTAAAAGCTTTCAGGATTTTTTCAGCCAGGCGACGCTTTTCTGGAACAGCATGTCTGTGGTGGAAAAAGCGCATATTATTGATGCCTTTCATTTTGAGGCGGGCAGTGTGCAGGATAAACAAATTAAACAGCGTGTTGTGGACATGTTCAACTATGTCGCGCCTGAACTTGCCCGGCAAATTGCTCTCGGCATCGGCGCAAATCCTCCGTCGGAGCAGGGCGGAACAGGCGTGACTGCAGCATCGCCGGCGGTGAGTCAGCAAAACACCATACAATCGCCCAAAACAAGAAAGGTTGCCGTTCTGGCGGCAAATGGATTTTGTTATACCGGACTTACGCAGGTTGTAACCGCACTGACAAATGCCGGCGTTAGCGCGGATATTGTCAGCAGTCGGATGGGGATGATTACAAGCAGTGACGGTAAGCAAACGGAAGCTGCCAAAGATTTTACCACAGCGGATGCGCTGTTGTATGATGCCGTCTATGTGCCCGGAGGAATAGAAAGCATTCAGGAATTAGCAAAAACATTGGACGCCCGTAATTTTGTCAACGAGGCCTTCAAACATGATAAAACCATCGCGGCGGCGGATGATGGCGTGGATTTTCTGAAGACCTCCGATGCCGGAAAAGTCCAGCTCGCTCAGCCGGACAGCGGCGGGAAGCTGAGTAGCGGACTGGGGGTGGCAACTGTGCGCGGCGCGGCCGACTGGGCCGCGTTTGGCGAAGAATTCCTTAAGTTAATTGCCATTGACCGCCACTGGGCGCGGCATTTATAAGCAGAAAAATGGCGGAACGGACATTGGAGGCTCCAATGTCCGTTCTGCTTACATATCAGCGCTTTAGCCAGCCGGCGCAGTGCGTTAGCGTCCGCTATAAGCAAGCGGGGGATAATGCTGTATTTGGCCATATTTACAGCTTATTGTAATGATGATAACATGATACTGACGTAATGCGGCGGGCCATTTTCCCGTTCGTTGTAATTGGGGGGGAGATTGATAATGATTGCACAGGCATCTGTGGCTGACTACGAGGTATTGATTAAAATTTGGGAGGATTCGGTTCGGGCAACACATCACTTTATTACGGAACAGGATATTCAATTTTACCGGCAGTTGATCTTGGATGAGGGCTTTCGGAGTGTCGCATTATTTTGTGATCAGGATGAAAAACACAAAATTACCGGATTTATGGGTATTTGCGGCAATAAGCTGGAAATGCTGTTTGTTGCGCCTGCCGAACGGGGCAAAGGCATTGGCAAACAGCTGGTTACCTATGCTATCGCCCGGGAAAAAGTGATGAAAGTGGATGTGAATGAACAAAACGAACAGGCGGTTGGCTTTTATCGGCATATGGGCTTTGCTGTAATCAATCGTTCCGATGTTGACGGAATGGGCAAGCCATATCCTATTTTATCTATGCAGCTGAGCTAATGTCTGCTGTTCTGTTATTACGTATTTGCCCAAAGGCTTAAAGACAACGAAAAGTGCAGTCTCAAAGGAGGGGGGAGTATGGCCGGTCCGGATCACGGCAATTTATATCCGAATGAGAAGCTAAAGTCCGTATGCTATATCGGCAATCTGCCGAAAAGGCCAAATGTCGATATCGGCCGTTATACCTATTACAGTGACAGTAAAAAATCACCGGAGAAGTTTTATGATAACATTGAGCACCATTATGAAATTTTGGGTGATCAATTGATTATCGGCAAGTTTTGCGCAATTGCCGAGGGCGTCCGGTTTATCATGAATGGCGCCAATCACCGCATGGCGGGAATTACCACTTCAAAAAATATTTGATCATCTTGAGGCGCTTGTAGCGGCCAATGATATTGCGACAGTGAAAAGACTGTTGTTAAAGGCCATGCCGGTTAAAAAGCGACTGATGGCAGACTGCAATAAAAAGCCGCCACAGCAAGGCGGCGGCGCATAACAGACCGGATGGGGCGTTCTCAGGAGATTTCACGGGTTAGGCCCGTGTTTTTTTCTTGGAGCGGGCGGCAGGCCCTGTGGACGGGCGGATATGCCAAATATCCGCGGCATACTGACTGATCGTACGGTCGCTGGAGAAGCAGCCGGAGCGGGCAATATTGACAGCGGCCACCTGCCAGCGGCCCGCGTCATCCCGAAACAGGCGGTCAATTTTTTCCTGGGCGTCAAGATAAGCGGCAAAGTCCTGCAATTCCAAAAATGCACCGTTTGTGTGCATAAGGTAGTCATAAAGCGGTTTAAATTCATCTCCTAGAACCGGCAGACTGCCGTCAATCAATTGATTGACGCATCGCCGGATCCGCTCATCCTGATTATAGGCAGTCAGAGGATTGCATTGTCCGGTTTGATAGCAGACCGTCACTTGCTCGGCATTGAGGCCAAAGATGGCAATGTTGTCGTCGCCCACGGCGTCGCGGATTTCGACATTGGCCCCGTCTAGGGTACCGACGGTGATGGCGCCGTTCATCATGAACTTCATGTTGCCGGTGCCGGAGGCTTCTTTACCGGCAGTTGAAATCTGCTCGCTGATGTCGGTGGCGGGAATGATTTGCTCGGCCAGTGTGACGCCGTAGTTTTCGATAAATACAACCTTGAGTTTATTTTGAATTGACTGATCGTGATTGATCACTTTGGCCAGGGTTGTAATCAGTTGAATTATTTTCTTCGCCAGAAAATAGCCAGGGGCTGCCTTCCCGGCAAAGATGAAGGTGCGCGGCAGGATAGCGAGCTGAGGATTGTCTTTCAGCCGGTTGTACAGTTCCATAATGCGCAGGGCGTTCAACAGTTGACGCTTGTAGGCGTGGATACGTTTGACATGGACGTCAAAGATCGACTGAGGATCCAGGGAGATTTGATCTTTGTGTAGAATGAATTTGGCGAGAGCCTGTTTGCGGTACTGCCGGACTGCCGCTAATTTTTGCTGAAACCCGGCATCGCCGGCATAAGGCAGCAGCTTTTCAAGCGATGCCGGACGATGCAGCCAATCGGGGCCGATGGTGTCGGTAATCAGGCCGGCCAGGCCGGGGTTGGCGGCGAGAAGCCAGCGGCGGTGCGTGACGCCGTTGGTTTTATTGTTGAACTTATACGGTGTATGCTGGTAAAACAGCTTCAGCAGGTCAGTTTGCAATATGGTGCTGTGCAGTTGTGCTACGCCATTGACACTGTGGCTGCCAGCTACAGCCAGGTGCGCCATTTTGACATAGCCGTCGGCGATGACGGCCATCGCGGCAATGCGGTCCCAGTCGCCGGGATAACGCTGCCACAGTTCGGCGCAGAAGCGTTCGTTAATCTCGTTCACAATTTCGTATATGCGCGGCAATAGACTTTGAAATTGGCTGATGGGCCATTTTTCAAGAGCCTCGGGTAAAACGGTATGATTGGTATAGGAAACGGTATTGGTCGTGATTTCCCAGGCCTGCTCCCAGCCCATGCCTTCCTCGTCCATCAGGATGCGCATGAGTTCAGGAATGACTAAGGACGGGTGGGTGTCATTGATATGAAGGGCCACCTGGTCGGACAGTGAAGATAAATCATCGCCCTGCTTGCTTTTGATATGACGGATAATGCTTTGCACACCGGCCGAAACCAAAAAATATTCCTGTACCAGCCTGAGATGGCGGCCTTCTTCGTAGCGGTCGTCAGGATAGAGAATTTGGGAGATGGCTTCTACCCAGCTTTTATATTCCAGCAGTTTGCGGAAGTCGTCGGGCGTCATGCTGGAATAGTTTGCAATCAGTTCGTCCCGCACTTCGGCGCTCCATAAACGCAAGGTATTCACCGTATTGTTGTCATAGCCAATGACGGGAATGTCATAAGGAACGGCCTTTACAGCGCCCAGCGGCGAACCGAATTGCACGAAAACGGCTTTGTTGGTTTTGCGGTACTCCCAGATGTTAAGATCCTTTAGCCAGGTATCCGGTTTTTCCATTTGGATGCCGTCTACAATGGCCTGCTTAAACAGGCCGTAAGTATAGCGGATGCCGCAGCCGTGACCGGGAAGGCCCAATGAGGCCAGGGAATCCAAAAAGCAGGCCGCCAACCGTCCTAAGCCGCCATTGCCGAGGCCGGCGTCATGTTCGGCGTCCGCCAGTTCGGTATAGTCAATGCCCAGTTCGGCAAGTGCTTCAACCCAGACATCCCGGAGACCGAGATTGCGCAAATTGTTGTCCAGTAAACGGCCCAACAAAAATTCAACAGAAAAGTAGTAGACCTGTTTTTGTTTTTGGGTACTGTAGCGGCAGCTGGTATCCACCCAGCGCTGTCCGATTTGGTCGCGGACCAGGCTGGCTAGCGCGGTATATTTGTTGTAGAGGGTTGCTTCATCGAGACTGACTCCAGCCAGCGCTAATAACCGTTTCTGAAAAGCTTCCTTGCATTGCTGCTTTGTTAACAAGGGTTATCTCCTCCTTTTGTTGGCAAGCAACGGTAAACGCAGCCGGCTGTCCTTCTGAGTATGCTGCCGGTTGTGAGCCGGTTTGCTCCGCAGCGCGGGCCAGTTTAGTTCACGCAGGCATGATTTTCCTTTGTTGGAAAGTTTAAGCAATATTAATTTGAATTAATTCAAATTATAAACTTTGTCAAAAGATGCTGTCAAGGACTAATTGTCCGGTTTCTTTGGCTGTTACGGGGTTTATTACGGCAGCTGTTTTCCTGCCGCCCCGCACCGAATAAGCGGATTGGATAAACACTCTTTAAAAAAACAGGTCCTTATGCTACAATAAGAAAAATGTTGAGACACTTTTTCAGTTTTGCCAGGGGTGGCAGAAGGAGAGGAATTTTATGTATTATGTGCAAGAGATTACTGAAAAAATTTTCTGGGTAGGCGGCAATGACCGGAGACTGGAGCGATTTGAAAATATGTTTCCCATTCCTCAGGGGGTGGCCTATAATTCCTACCTGATTATGGATGAGAAAACGGCGCTTATTGATACTGTCGATGCGGCCATCAGCGCGCTGTACCTGGAAAATGTAACCCATGTGCTTGATGGACGCCCGCTGGATTATCTGATCGTCAATCATATGGAACCGGATCATTGCGCTAATATTGAAGAATTGGTGCGGCGTTATCCCGGTGTAAAAATTGTAGGAAATAAAAAAACCTTTCAGTTCATTGAACAATTCTATTCATTTAATTGCCAAGAAAACTATCATGAGGTGAGAGAAGGCGAAGAGCTTGCTCTGGGGGAGCGCACTCTTCAGTTCTTTTTTGCGCCGATGGTCCATTGGCCGGAGGTTATGGTTACTTATGAGCAGAAAGAAAAAATCCTTTTTTCGGCTGACGCCTTTGGTTCCTTTGGCGCTCATCCCGGTACCCTGTTCAGTGATCAGGTGGATTTTGAGCACTTCTATTTAGATGAAGCCAGGCGCTATTATACGAATATTGTCGGCAAATACGGCCTGCAGGTACAGGCGGCGCTGAAAAAGCTTTCGTCGCTGGATATCCGGATGATTTGTTCGGTGCATGGCCCTGTCTGGCGCCGGAACCTTTCTTATATTCTCGACAAATATGACCGCTGGAGCCGGTATGAACCGGAGCAAAGAGGCGTGGTGCTGTTTTATGCCTCAATGTATGGCAACACCGAAAATGTCATGAACCGGATTGCCGGTAAGCTGGCGGAAAAAGGCGTTCGTGATATGCGGATGTATGATGTGTCTAAAACGCATGCCTCTTATATTATTGCCGATGCGTGGAAATATAGTCATCTGGTCATCGGTTCGCCGACCTATAACATGGGCTTGTATTTTGTCATGGAAGCTTTGCTGCACGAAATGGCCGGTTTAAATTTTCAGAACCGCAAGGTGGCGCTGGTCGGCAATTATACCTGGGCCTGCAAATCAGTTCCGGCGATGCGCAATTTAGTGGAAAATATGAAAAAGATGGAGATTATTGGCAGCCCGTTTGAGGTCAACTCTTCGATGAAAGCAGCGCAAGAGCCGGAATTGGACAAACTGGTCGACGATATTTATGCGTCACTGCTTGCCGAAGGATATCGTAATGAAGCGGACTAACCAGCCGCTTTACGCGCACTGTACCGGACGGCTGGTTCGGGTGCAGACTCCGTTGCCCGCAGAGACTGCGGCCAGCCGAAATTAGAAAAGACATGACAGGCCTATGGCCTGTCATGTCTTTTCTTTCTATATAGATATGCTTGTACCTGGCAGGCTGCCTGCACAGGGCAGAACGGCAGTCAGCTGTTGGCGGTGTTGGAATCAAGCCCGCATTGGGCTGGCCGTTCCTGACGGTGTTTTTGTTTTAAGGCAACGCGCCAGGCGGCAATTGCCAGTAATGTGCCCAGCAGGGCGGCTGTCAAATCAACGCCGGCGGTCATCCAGTCGCTGCGGGCAATGGCCGGCAATAATCCGACATTGGTGGTAAGGGCGTTAAGGACCGGCAAGCCAATGCAAAGCCCGGCGGCAATGCCCAATTGCTCGGCCCAGGCCCGCAGCGGCGGGCGCAGAAAGGCATGGATCAGCATAAGCAGCCATAGGCCGAAAAATACCGTGATTTCGGCGTCAGCCCGGTCTTTAAGCGCCGGCGGCAGCAGGCGGTTGGCCCAGAGATAAGCGGCGCAGGCAATGATGACGCCGGCCACAGCCGTAGTGTTCAGCGCTTCAATGGCGCGATACATCAATTGCGCCGCCTCGCTGCTCCGGGCATAGCGGCTGCGGCGCTTGACAGTGAAAAATATCAGTCCGGCGGCAATCATCACGCAACTGACCAGGCCGGCGGTAAAATAAAGCCAGGATACGGGATACCCGCCAAACCTGGCGATGTGCAGGCCGACCAGTGAACGGACGGTCTGCACATATTTATTCCAGGTGGTCTGACTGCCAAGCAATTCGCCGGTAATTCCATCAAAAGCAGCCCGGTTGCTAATGGCGACAATGGTGTCGTCAACCGTGCGGAAAAAGGTAACAACCGCTTGACGGTCACCGGGATGAGTGATCCGGATGAAGGAAATTTTACCTTCCCCCAGTTCGGCCTCAGCCAGTGGCAGGAGCTGGGAAAGCGGCATTAATTCTCCCGGTAGATTGGCGCGGGGGCGTTCAAAGTTTTGGCCCGCCACTGCTGCCGGGCCGTTCCAGGAACTGCCGTACAGCACCCGGGGAATGGTCGGCAGCACCATGAAAAAAGTAACGGTCAGGCCGGTGTAGGTAATCAAAAGGACAAAAGGCAGGGTGAACACACCGGTCAGTGTATGGGCGCTCAGCCAGTTTTTTCGCCAGCGCAGCAGGAAAAAATCCTTAAAGACCTGCGTACGGATGGCAATACCGGATACCAGTGCGGCCAGCATGACGACCGAAGCTAAGCTGACCAGCCATAAACCGGTTTTGCCGCTGTGCAGCTGAAAATGAAAATGGGCCAGAAAGTGACCGCCTTCGGTCTCGCGAGACTTAATGATGGTTCCTGTTTGCGGGTCAAGCTGTCTTTCTAATGTCGCTTTGCCTTTTTTCCAGATAATCTCCATGCCTGGCGAGCGTTCCTGAGGCATGGAAATCATCCAGGTATCGGCATTGGGGGCAATCTGACGAAGTTTTTGATCGGCTGAGACCACCGCCTGTACCGGTTCGGTTTGCGCAGGCCTGACCGCGGGCTGCATCCAGTGGGTGATTTCCTGTTCGAATACCGACAGGGTGCCGGTAAAAAAAATAACGAAGAGCAGCCAGCCGAACACTAATCCGCCCCAGGTATGCAGTTCGCTCATTGCCCGGGTAAAGGTTCTGTTTAATTTAGAATGATTCATGAAGTTCTCCTCTAGTTTGTCCAGGCGGCAATCAGCGCCAGCAGGCCGCTCAGCAGGATCACGTTCCACAAATCCCGCCAGGCGCGCTGGGCGGTGGGGGCGGCAAAAACCCACAGCAGCGTTGCCGGATAAATAAGGGCCGGCAACAATGCTGTAAAAAACAGCACGTCGACTTTGGGCCAGGGCAGCAGCAGCGCCAGGGCGGTGAGGACGCTGGCATTCAGCGCATAGCCGCCGAAAATGGCGGCCAGAATGCGCAGGATGGTTTGGGTTGTTGGATCGGCGCCGGCTAAAAGCTGTTTCAGTTGGTTAAACGCATCAAGTATGGTGGTATTCACTACTGATTCCCTCGTTTATAACTGCATTGTGGCCGATAGTTTAAAGGTGCGGGAGTTGGCTAACGTGACATATCCGTCGGCAAAGGAACCGCTCCAGTAATTCCTGTCAAACACATTTTCGACACTAAGCCGGTAGGTGACCGGTACCTTATTAATTTCAGTTTTGTAGCGTGCGCCGATATCATAACGTATCCAGCTTGGGATTTCCACCGTGTTTTGGGAATTGGCATATTGTGAACTGCTGAAAATTGCCCGGACGCTCAAGGTTAAATCAGGGTTCCAGGGAGTATCCCATTCTACGCCCAGATTGGCCTGATATTTAGGGACGCCGTACGGCGTATGGCCTTGTTTCGCGCTTGCTTCGCGGGTATATTCGGCGCGGGTATAAGCGATGCCGCCCAGCAGCCGTGTGTTGTCGTTTATTGTGCCAAAAGTGCTCCATTCGATCCCTCGGCTGCGCTGTTCCGCATCATCACTGACGATGATGGTGCCGTCGCTTTGGGTCTGTGTAAGTAAACTTGGTTTTTCAATCTGATAAAAGCTCAGCGTATTGGCGAAGGTACCACGATCCCATTTTGCGCCGAATTCATATTGCTTGCTTTTGTACGGCGCAAATACTTCTCCATAGTTTACTGCAGCTGTATTGGTTACTTCCGCACCTGGAGTTAGTCCTTCGATAAAATTGGCATACAGTGATACGGGGGCATCCCACGGTTTGACGACCAGCCCGATTGCCGGAGTGGTAGCGTCTTTATCATACTTGCTGGTCAGGGCGCCGGTTGTCAGGTTGAAGTTTTTTGTTTTCACATTTTGCCGTCGTACGCCCAGCGTTAACTGAACTTTTTCCTCATTAAAGGAAAGCGTATCGGCGATAAACAAGCCGGAAAGATTTGTTTCGCTGGTTTTGTTTGGTCTCGACGACGATCCCATTTCTTCCAGAATAGAAGTCAGCGATGTCGGATTGTAGATGTTTGTCGGAACAGCTTGATTCCCTGTCCTAGAAGGACTATTGGTTCTGCCATAGTCCTGGTGCATGGAATTGTAACCGACAACAAGCTCATGGTTGACCAAGCCCGTCTGGTATTTTCCGCGCACGCCCAAGTCTGTTGTAATGATGTCAGACCACATATTCTGATTATAGAGCCAGAGCATGCCGTCTCCGTTAGACTGGAAGTTCCGGACGTGATTGCCGGTGATAAAGCCGGCTGCCCTGTGGGCTTTCTTCCCAATACCGGCATAGGCAGTTACATTGTCCTGCAGATCATATTCGCTTTTAAACAGAATACCATTATTCCGGGATACGCCCCACGTTCCTTTATGCACATTGGTCGAGCCGTCCGGCGCTTTGACGTAGCCGTTTGATAATTGATAGCTGACGGCCGAGCCGTTATCATATTTTTCCTCCGAGCCGAAGGCATCCAGTGACAGGCGCCATTTGTCGCTGCGATAATCCAGGCCCAGCGCACCTAGCAGCCGTTCCTTGGACTGACCGTCGGTCTCAGTATTGCCGTCGCCATACACGCCGTTGAAGCGAATGCCCCATTCCTTGTTTTCGCCAAAGCGTCGTCCGATATCAATATGGCCGCCCAATTGGGACGAGGAGGTATAGTCGGCGGTAAAGGCGGTGACATCCTCATCACCGGCGCGCTTGGGCACCAGGTTGATGGCGCCCCCCACTGAGGTGCTGACGCCGCCGTAAAGAAAAGAACTGGGTCCTTTGAGCACTTCCACCCGTTCCAGAAATTCAACGGGGGCATGATTGTCCGGGGCCAAACCCTGCAGACCGTTAAAATACAGATGGTCGTTAGAGACGCCGAAGCCGCGGATAGTATAGTTTTCCATGATATGTCCGTTAGGCGTGGTGAATCGGATGGTCGGATCATTGATGAGCACGTCGTATAGGGTAGCGGCCTGCTGGTCTTCCATGGTCTGGGCGGTATAACTGGTGACGCTGAAAGGCGTATCCATAAAATCCTTGTTGCCCAATACGCCGACATTGCCGCCGCGGGCGACCTGGCCGCCGGCGTAGGCGGGCGGGCGCGTTTCACGGCTGGCGGTAATTTCAACACCTTCCAGGGTAAAGACACGCTGTCCCGCGGTTTGGCCGGAGGAGGCCTGCCCTTGCGTGGTTTGTTCAGCCGCTGGGACGGGTTCCGGCGTTTCTTCGGCATAAGTTACCGGGGCATGCCAAAAGAGGCTGCTGCCGATCAGGGCGTAGAGCAGGCTCTTTCTGGTGCGGGATGTTGTTTTCTGCATACTGCTTCGACTCCTTCGCATAGATGGTGTGACTTTTTTGGGTATGTAATTATAATTTCAAGCACTAAATGAGGATTAATCTCAGTACTTATCCAATAGAGTAGCAAGAGCAAGCGCCGGAGTAAATGGATATATTTCTAAACAGACCTGGACTATTTCCCAAATACAGAAATATAAGGTTTTGGAGAAAAGGCTTTTTTCAAGGCTCAACGGGGGGAAGTCTTTATTGACAAGGCTTCGCTCAAATTTGATAAACTTAGTGATTACTTATATCATGCTGATGATGGCAGTAATTTGGTAAAGTAAAAAAGCCCCTTTAGGGGGGCTTGAGTGTAAGGTTTTAATTGTTTGACCGGCGCTGGCTAGAAGCGTTTTAGCGAGCTGTACAGGCATTACGTCGGCTAGAAGAAAGCTGGACAGCTCAGTGTCAGACATCTTCTTGCCTTGGTCCGCCAAGCCACGTTATGAAACTGGTCGGCCAGTGAGGGCGGGTTGTAAATGTTGGTTGGATAGTTACCGGTGCCTTGATTAAAAGTAGTGGAATAGTCCTCAGCCAAAAAGCTTGAACTTAAAACAAGCTGATGCTTTACTGAACCGGTTTGGTAAGTGCCGCGCAGTCCCAGTTCGGAGGAAGTGGTGTCGGTCCTGGATATATTTTCAAATTAGCCTGGACTATTTCCCAAATATAAGGAATAATCTGGAATTATGTTAATTAGGCTGTTATAAAGCTTACTAAGCAGAGAATTTATTGACAAGGGTTGGCTAAAAAAATTATAATAATTAATGATAATTAATATCATGTTGATAGCGAGGCAGACAAAATGCCACAGTGATATTGCTTAATTAACCTAAGGAGGCAGCCTCAGAATGAATGTGGATATCAATGAACTGGCGCATTATTATGCTAAAATAAATATTAGCATTATTGATGTCGGCCGAGTTGTTGTGCCTTCTGGAAAACGATGCTTTGGCGGATATACCCCTCCCTTTTCAGGGGTGGTCTTTCCATTGCGGGGCCGGGCGCGGATGTTTTTTAACGGTGTGCCTTATGAAATGGAATATGGAAAGGTTTTCCATGCCGGCCCGAATATGTCTCTGGATAAAGAAGTGTTGAGCCGGTCAGTATGGGATTTTATGGTTGTCCACTATCAGGCGGATAATAATGAAAAAGATTCCTTTCCTTACGCTTTGGCTCACTTTCAACTGGAGCCTGGCTATAATACCCGCATCAATGACCTGCTGCACCGGCTGCACAGTAGTTGTACAACACCGGGCCGCCTGCCGGAGCTGCGGGCTAAATCGCTGTTTTTCAGTATTCTGGATGAGCTTGTGACCAGTGCCAGCCAGCGGCGCAATCAGAGCGGACGGGATATTGTGGAGCAGGCGATTGAGTACATTAAGAGCCATTATATGGAACCGCTCACTGTACCAGGGCTGGCGGGGCAATATAGCCTGAACAGCAAGCAGTTTGCTTATTTGTTTCAAAAGCATACCGGCATGGGGCCGAACGAATATCTGATCGAGCAACGGGTTCGCCGCGCCAAGGAGCTGCTATGCACCACAGCTTGCTCGGTAGCGGAAATTTCAGCTTGCGTCGGTTATTCCGATCCTTACTATTTCAGTAAGCTATTCAAAAAGCGCACCGGTTTTTGTCCAAGTACACTGCAAAGCTACCTGGGAAAAAATACAGGCTGAATTTAAGCGCGAATTTGACTCTATAATATTTATATACCGCCGGTACAAATCATCCTGCCCGACAAAAACTCACGAACCAATCAGGGTTCGTGAGTTTTTGTCGTCACTGACGCTTGCATAATGTTCTTTTATTTTATATGATATCATAAAAGAACATAGCGCTATAAAGATTTATACTATCCAAAAGGAGAGAAAGAATGGCAAAATGGTCAAAAGAAGAATGCAATTGCGCAATTATCTATACATTATCGGTGGTTGGCGGTAAATGGAAGTGGCTGATTATGTATAAGCTGTCGGAGAACGGTGTGTTGCGATATGGTGAACTGAAGCGGGTGCTGCCGTTAATTACACACAAAATGCTGAGTCAGCAGCTAAAGGAACTTGAAGTGGAACAGCTGGTTTATCGCAAGGAATATCAGCAAATTCCGCCCAAGGTAGAATATTCACTAACAGACAAAGGCAGAACACTGTTGCCTATCATGGATCTCATGTCTCAATGGGGCAGCGAAAACAGGCCGCCGGGGATATCACCCGGGGATAATTGAAATTTAGTTTTTCTTAATATAAAATAAAACAGTATACTTGTCAAAAGCAATCAAGGGAAAGGAAGCTATTTCAACTGTGAGAAAAGTGAGGTTTCAACTCGGCATTCAGGCCAAAGTGGCGATTATTATATTTTTCACCACAGTTGCTACCGGAGTGGCTGTTTTCGCCACCGTTTATTTATCCGCTTATCAGGATATGATTAATAATTTTATTGTTCGCAGCAACAGGGTGTATGGTTACGCCAGTAAGGCTGTTCCTGTTGAAAGCTTTAGCCTGCTGAACAACCGAGAGGACCAGGCTACTGACATTTATCGCAAGGCCCAGGCTGAACTTAATGTTTTTCGGTTTCTCGCCAATCTCCGTTATTTGTATACTGCCAAACGCGATGCTGACGGTCAGTTGATTTATTTGATCGACGGTCTGAACAACAATGCTGCTGACATCCGGCAGGTTGGCGATCCGGTTGAGCCGCAAATTCAGGAATACCTGGCGCGTTGTCTGGCCTATGGAGAGCCGCAGTATTCCGATGATATTCTGGTGACCGATTGGGGAGAGATCTTTGTTTCTATCTGGCCTGTCAGGGACGCTGACAATAGGGTGGTTGGTGCAATCTGCATGGAATTTGACGCCGAACGATGGTATGATGCATTTCAGAATATCCGCAATCGCAGTCTTCTGATTTCCACGCTTATTTTTCTGTTTTTTGCCCTCAGCGGCTGTATTTTGTTTAGACGGGTTTCTGATTCCTATTTTAAAAAACTAGCGTATACCGACGCTCTGACCGGGGTCGGCAACCGGATGGCGTTCGAACTGGATATTGCCCGCCTGCAGCCGGCTCTGCCTGAGTCAAGCGTTTGCCTGGTGGTTTTTGACCTTAATTGTTTAAAGCAGGTGAATGATGTATATGGGCATGCGGTAGGTGACCAGTATATAAAAAAAGTGGCGGAATTAATTTCAATGTATTTTGACGGGCTGGGTGCTTGTTACCGGATCGGCGGGGATGAGTTCGCGGCAGTGTTGATCAATCAAAGCGAGCAAGAGATTAACGCCGGCCTGGCGCAATTAGAAATTGGTCTGCACAATGCCAGCGCTGAAGGGATACCATTGTCTGTCGCTTACGGCCAGGCCTGGTTTACTATGGGGGAGGATGATGATCTGCATTCGGTTTTTGTTCGAGCTGACAGCGCCATGTATAGTAATAAGCGCCAAGGCAAAATTCAGGATAAAACGAAATCCTGCCAATAAGCCTAAGATCATCACAGCATAGGATGTTCTGCTGTGATGATCTTAGGCTTTTATTTATTCTTTAGCTGGCAAAATCACTGGCTGAATCCGGATTTGGACGGCTTTTTCCGTCTAAAATGGCGGCATTAAAATTCAATTGACAATGATTATCATTAGGGATATACTTGGTAATGAATAAAGCCTGGAACTTACAATAATATAGAGCACTACATGAACCGGATAAGGTAAGTTTTAGGTTGTTGGTGGCAACTGCTTGCTTGGCATTTTGCGGAGTTGTTACTATAAACTCGGAGTACTATCGGATTTAAGGAGTGATTTTTGCAGTGGAAATGGGTGGTAACGGGTTGTTAGTGAAGAAACTGTGGCAGGAACAGCGTTGTTCTTTTTGTAACAGGCTATTGTTTAAAGGCCGTTATGAATTGCTTGAAATAAAATGCCCCAAGTGCGGTGCTGTTCAAATTTTCAGTTCGGAAGGTCTGCCACAGCGACCCAAGCGAGTTATTGCTTTAAATGCTTCGAATGTCGATCTTTATTATGCCGCCGGCGGACGGTTAGTTGGCCGGCCCAATACGAACGCGCTTGCCCCGGAGATACTGCAGAAGATCAAGGATGTTCCCGCGGTAGGCAATACTGCTAACCCTGATATTAAACAAATCTTAGCTTTAAGGCCTGATTTGGTACTGGCGCCAAGCCTGCCTTTTCATCAAAGGATTATTCCGGCACTGGAACAGGCCGGTATTCCAGTATATGTACAGTCGTTAAACTCCTACCCGCAAATTATCGATGTTTTGCATTTTTATGGTTATCTTACCGGTCAGGAACAGCAGGCGCATACTGTGGTGAAAAATCTGGAGCGGCGGGTCAGGCTGCTGGAGGGAAAAGCCGGCGGCAAAAGTAAACCGCGTGTATTGATTATCTGGGGGTCGGGCGATCATTTCAATATGGCGTTGTCCGGCAGTTTCACCGGTCAATTGGCCTGCCGGTTGCAGGCGGTTAATATTGCCGATGAATTAACTGAAAGTGTCCAGCCGGAAATGCCGTTTGCGCATTTGCGACTGGATGCTGTCGCCGCTGCCAACCCGGATATCATTCTATTGATTACTCATAATATTGAAGCTGAAGTGATTGACAAATTTAACCAGGAGCTTGTCCGGCATCCTGTCTGGAAAGGCATAAAAGCCGTAAAGGACAACCGGGTGTATAAATTGCCTTATTCTTTATTTGCTGTTAACCCCGGCACGAGGATAGTGGAGGCTTTGGAATATTTGTCAGGCTTGCTGTATCCTGAGATGGGCCGGAGCGGTTAACTGGCAAAGTAAAAACAAGGGGGGCGGCGGAGGAATGCCGTACCCCCTGTTTTTAGGCTTAAAGCCGTTCACCTATGGCTGCTAGCGGGGAAAACGAAGAGAACAGGTTTGATTTATACATCCTGATATTGACATAATTTATTATCTGTTATAATATTATGAAAAAAGAATATTTTACCAGGGGAGCGAAGAGTAACAACTAACACAGCAATGCCGCTGTATGTTTAGTTGGCTTTTTTATGTAAGTTACTTTCGCAGTTAGCCGTAGGGGACGGTCGGAAGCTGTAGTTGACGCAGAATAATTGAATGAGGTGAGGAGTATGTTTGCCAGAAAGAGCCTAAAGTACAAACTGGTTGTTTTATTTATGATATTTACATTACTGCCTGCGATTCTCGGTACATTAGTTAATGCCGGCCTTAATATCATTGGAATGCGGGATGCGGCCATACAGGCCAATTTAAATGTGACAAAGCAAATTTCAAGTGAAGTTAAGCGTCATATGGATAATGCGCAGGGGCTGATTGAAGCCTTAGCCGCTTCACCGCCGGCAACTCAGTTCAATGCAGAATCGTTGCGGGAGCTGGTGCTTGCAGCCCAGCAAAAAAATCCTCAATTTGAACTTATTTTTGTAATGGATAACACCGGCATGCAGGTTGCCCGCACTACCGGCAATCTGGCAAATCGTTCCGACCGGGCTTATTTTAAAGAAGCAATGACGGGCGTTACCTATTTTACCGATGTCTATATGTCTTCTTTTACCAATGCACCTTGTGTTACCGTTTCTGCGCCAATTAAAAATAAGGATGGGGCAATCATCGGTGTAATGGCCGCCGATGTCAGCATCAAGGCCTTATGGGATATTGTTGAGCAGTGTACGATTGGCAAAACAGGGTATGTTGATGTTGTGGACCAAAAAGGGACGATCATTGCCCATCCTGACAGGGAGCGTATTTTTGCGAAGGATGATTTTTCGCGGTTTGATTATGTGAAAAATGTAATTGCAGGTCAAACTGGCTCCGCGGAAACAATTTCAACGCGAGGAGATACAACGTTAACCGTCTATGCGCCGGTCGAAAAATATGGCTGGGGCGTTATCATTCATGAACCGATACTGGAGGTTTTTTCTTCCTTAATATATTCAAGCATAATTGCGGGGGCGATTTTACTGCTGGCAATTGTTGCCGCCGTCTACGCGGCCTTTAAGGTTGCCGGCGGTATTGTAAATCCCCTGAAAGAATTAATTGCAGCGGCTGATAAAGTGGCCAATGGCGATCTTACCAGTAATATTGAAATCAAAGGAGCGGCTGAGGTTACTCAGCTTGCTGATGAATTTAACATAATGACCAGGCAATTACGGGAGCTGATTGTCCAAACAGCTGCAACCGCCCAAACAGTAACAACAGCATCAGAGCAATTAGCGGCGGCAATTTCTGAAGTGGGCAAAGCTTCGGAAGAAGTTGCGACAACAGTGCAGCATGTTGCTGCAGGTACGGGCGAACAAGTTGAATTAGCCAAAAAGTCGACGCAGGTAATCGGCAGTATGGTTGCGTTCGGCGCAGAGTCCACTAAGGCCGCCGATACTGCCGCCAATGCGGCTGAAAGCAGTGAATATCTGGCCGATCAGGGAGCCGGCCAGTCCCAAAGCGCTGTGACGGCAATGGGCCAGATTCAGGCCGATGTTAATCATACCGCTAAAATGATTCATCTGTTAGGCGATAAATCACGCCAAATTGGCAATATTGTTGATACAATTACCGGGTTGGCCGGTCAAACCAATCTCCTGGCGCTTAATGCCGCCATTGAGGCCGCCCGGGCGGGTGAGCAAGGACGGGGCTTTGCCGTAGTTGCCGATGAGGTGCGGCAACTGGCGGAGCAATCTGAAACTGCGGCCAAGGAAATCGCCGGCATTGTTGGCTCTATCCAGAAGGAAACTCTTGAAGCCGTTAAGGCCATGGACCGCGGCAGCAAGGAAGTGGCTGACGGAGTGGCGGTGGTAGCGGCTTCAGGAACCGCCTTTCGGGATATACATCAGTCAGTTAAGGATATTAACCGGCAAATCAAAAATATTGTGGAACTTGCCAAGCAGCAAAATGCAGGCAGTGTTCAAGTCGAGCAAGCGGTACGTCATATTTCGGATGTGGCGCAGGCGAATGCAGCCAGTGCCGAGCAGGTTGCAGCCGCCAGCCAGCAGCAAAATGCCGCCGTACAGGAGATTGCCGCATCGGCCGCGAGTTTAGCGCAAATGGCGAATGAACTGCGTACTGCGGTCAGTAAGTTTTCCGTTTAACGGCAAGCCTGTATAAGGCAAATAAACTATTTCTTGACATAATTCCAAGAATTCGTTATAATATACTTTGTCGTCACGTTAGTGATGATAGCGTGGTGGCTGTGGTGAAGTGGTTAACACGGCGGATTGTGGCTCCGTTATCCGAGGGTTCGAGTCCCTTCAGTCACCCCAAATTTATTTGGGGCGTAGCCAAGCTGGTAAGGCACGGGACTTTGACTCCCGCAGGCGTTGGTTCGAGTCCAGCCGCCCCAGCCATAGATATATGATCCACTAGCTCAGTCGGTAGAGCACCTGACTTTTAATCAGGGTGTCCCGCGTTCGAGTCGCGGGTGGATCACCATTGTAATTCAAGTCTTCCGGACGCAGGTCCGGGGGCTTTTTTTGTTTTGGAAACGATTCCGGTTAGGTGATTCGGCTCTTAGTCAATCATTTCCGGCGTTTTTCAGGCCAAACTGCGGAAAAACAAAGGCTTTCCGCTATTAAAAATATTAAACAGTGCGCCGGGTTGCTCTGCTGGTCCAATTATTTGCGCTTGCGCAGTATGTACAGCTTGCTAAAAGGAGATATTTCTAATAGGATTTAATTAAACGGTAATAGTGCAATTAAGCTGTGGCTTTTTAGTTGATATTATTAGACCGGCCTCTGCAGGCTGAGCAGAGGGAAAGTGTAAGTTTGGTCAATCATAGGGAGGGAGCTAATATGTTCGGCAAACGAATGCGTCATATCAACCGATACCGGGAAGTGGCGACAGCTTTAATTAGTCAGGGGTTTGGGTATATTGTCGAAGAGATGGGGCTCATTGAAAAGGTGCCCTATTATCAGCGGATACGTTCAAGGGACGCAAATAAAAACACAGGAGGAATCGGAGAACGTATTAGGCTGGTGCTGCAGCAATTAGGGCCGACCTATATAAAACTGGGTCAGATTGCAAGTACCAGACCAGATCTCCTGCCTCCGGCAATTATTGAGCAATTGGAAAAGCTGCAGGATGAGGTTCCGGGGTTTTCTTTCGATCAAGTTCAGGCCTTGATTCAGCAGGAACTGGGAGCTGACCTGGAAGATATATTCCAGCAATTTGATCAGCAGCCGCTAGCCGCCGCTTCAATTGGACAAGTTCACCTGGCTGTTTTGCAAACCGGTGAAAAAGTAGCGGTGAAAATCCAACGACCAGGTATTGCAACTGATATTGCAACGGATTTGGAAATTCTTTATGAGCTGGCCAGCCTGGCCCAGCGGCGTTTTCAGTGGGCGGAACGATATCAAATCGTGGACATGGTTGATGAATTTGCCAAATCGCTTAGTAAAGAGCTTGATTATACTGTTGAAGCCCGCAATGCCGAGAAGATTGCCAAGCAATTTGAGAATCATCCGGAAATTTATATCCCCCGTATTTATTGGGATTATTCAACCAAAAAAATCTTAGCTTCAGAATTTATTGAAGGTATGAAGATTAGTGAAGTGGAAAAGCTGACATGTCAGGGTTACAATCTTTCGCTGATTGCCGAACGCTTTGCGAATGGGATTTTCCACCAGATTTTTATTGAAGGTTTCTTTCATGGTGATCCCCACCCAGGCAATGTAGTGGTACTGCCGGGAGAGGTTATTGCTTTCCTGGATTTCGGGATGGTGGGCCGGCTTAGTCAGGAAATGAAATATAATTTATCTTCGTTGGTGATTGGCTTAATGCGCCACAACTCGGATGATTTAATTAAAACAGTACTGCGCATGGGCATTATTGGCGATCAGGTGAATATGTTGAAGCTGAGAGATGATGTTGAGCTTTTAAAGGAACAATATTATGGAGTTCCGTTAAGCAAAATCAGCCTGGGAGACGCCGTCAACAATTTTTTTGCCGTTGCCCAGGAGCATAAAATAAGAATTCCAGCAGATATGGTTTTAATTGGCAAGTCGCTGCTTACAGTGGAAGGCATTGTCGAAAAACTCGATCCAGGATTGAGCATTCTTGATGTTGCTGAGCCTTTCGGAAAAAAATTACTGATGGAGCGGCTAAACCCAATAGGAATTGCAGAATCATTATGGCGAAACGCCGCCGATTTTGCTGAGCTTTTCGGTGGTATTCCCGGGAGCTTTAAAGAGTTGGGTACTGTGGTAAACAAGGGCCGTCTACGGTTGGATGTTTCTATCCCGGAAATGGAGTTTTTTTTGCGAAACCAGGACCGGATGAGCAACCGATTGTCCTTTAGTATTATTCTCCTGGCGTTTAGTATTATTATGGGAAGTGTTATTGTCAGTCTGTCCCTGGTTGGTCAAGCCTGGTTAATAGGAAAAATTCCTATTGTTGAAATCGCGTTTGGCATTGCCGTGATGATGTTTGCCTGGCTGTTGTTTGCAATTGTACGCTCGGGAAAACTCTAGCCAGGCGGCCTTTAGAAGGGCAACAAGGGTTTCTGTCTTCACCTCGCAGGTCGAAAAAATCTACGTTGTCTAAAACTAACATCTAACCTTGCCAAGGCACTAGAGAAAATACTAGACAAAGACTATGTATTATGTTATCATAATACAGGTCGGGCGGCGGATAGCCTGGACGACGAAATGCGGGAGTGGCGGAATTGGCAGACGCACCAGACTTAGGATCTGGCGGGGCAACTCGTGGGGGTTCAAGTCCCTTCTCCCGCACCAACCATATCGCAAAAGTTTATTTTGAACTGAATTACTACTTCGGTGGGATAAACAGTGACTTTATTTACAAAATTGTCAATTACAGCACAGAGATCTTCCGTGCTGTTTTTATTTTTCAGCGCGTTATGATTTCATAAATCCGGTTAGCGATGTACGCTGGCCGGTTTAATTTTTTTCTCTGACAAAATATGACAATGGTTTTTATATAATCAGGTATAAAAACGAATTAAGGGGAGATTTGCTGTGAAAATGAGAAAATCAATTGTGCTATCCAGTTTCTTTTATGGCATTGCCGCTTACAAAGGAATGCCGCCGGAAATAAAAGCTAAATTACTAGACGGCCTGGAAAAAACAGTAAACGATTCTGCGTACATAAAGACTATGCACAAGTCCGGCATGGAAGTCAACTATTTAGGGCATGAAGAATTTTTTGAAAATTGGCTTGTTGATACTAGAATGCTTACGAAAGTAGTCAAAGAATCCGGCATTGCTGAAAAAATAGCGGAGCAGAAAAAATAAGACACATACAGAGGATCAGATGGCGGATAAAATAATGACGAAAGAATTACCGAATCCCTTTAGGGATTCGGTAAAGTAATCAGTGCCGGATGGCTTAAAGAAAAAACCGGCGTCCTTTAGGCGCCGGAACTGCGGGAAGCTGTCACTGCGGGAAATGGCGGGCAAGTTTTGTTAAAGGCGTTTGCTTTGAGGAGGAACAGGAATCTCGAAAAAATGAGGAAAAGCCGGATCATGGCGCACCGCTCTTTGTGAGCGGTTTTTTATGACAAGAAAGCTTCCTGATTATATAAGATGATTTTTTTAAAAATATGAAGGAATTTGGTATAATTTGTAGAAAATAATACTTTTTAGAAGGGGGATAGAAGAGGAGGGCGAATATTGAAAAAATGGCATATCTATTTAGGAGCTTTATTTTTTTTAGCATTCGTTATTATATCAGACTACATTACTGCAAAAAACAGCTTGATCTTTGTATTGCAGGATGATTTTTGGCGAATAGTTAAAGCTATGTCATTGTTTAACTTAGGACTTAAAATAATAGCAATCATATTGGCGGCAAAACTACTATTACATTTTATACCGCACTAAAAGTATTATACAAATAAATGAATCTCGCCAGACGGCGCTCCTTGAATTAATAGGATACAGTAACATCAAAGGGCAAAGTCTGGCGATGGATTTTTGAGCGATTCTTCCGAACCAACTCGGTAAATATGAGGCTCTGCGTTATGCAGAGTCTTTTTGCTGCTCAAATATGGCAGGTATTTTATCTGGGCTGATGCAGTCGCTTATAACTGTAACAGCTACGGGGATATATTGCAGAGGCTGCGGCATAGAGCCGAAAAACGCTGGCGAATTAAAGATATTTGGCTGGCGCGTATCCTGATACTTTGAGCGATCATAAAATGGAGTATAGAGGGAAAGTGAATGAAGGGTAATCGGGGTGGATCCGTTTTGTCGCCGAAACGGGCATTACCCAGGCTGAAGTACAGACTTATTTCTGCTGGTGAGCAGGCGCGGATTATAGAATTACCGGCTTCTCAGCGAGCAGGCTAATTTCAATGACGCCAAGCAGGCTGAATTAAAGGAGCGTGTTACACATGGAGGCAGGCAATCTTAAACAAGATGTGCTGACCTTTGTCAAAACCAATTGGAAATACATTTTGGGGCTGGTCTTAGTACTAGTTCTATTGTTTTGGGGCAAGCAAGAATACCAGCAGTGGAAGCAGCACATTATTGAGCAGGCCAATCAGGCGTCAGCTTCACAAGTGCAGACTGTCACCCTGCCGCCGCAGGTCATTTACACCAATACCGAAACAATCCGGGAGGTTGCCGTCCAGGCTCCTTCACAACCGGGAGCGGTGCTGTCATTTGTGGAGCGGGAGGGTAAGGTGATTGCTGTTGTGAATGGACAGGAGGTCGAAGTGCCAAATGTGACCGGCCAGCCAGCGTTAAAATTAGGCGAGAATGGTGAACTGCGTCTAACCTCGACCACTACGGCCCGGATTGATGTTACCGAGCTGGCCAATGCGCAGGCGCAGCTCATTGCGAATCAGGAACTGGAAAAGCAGGCTGTAGTGTATAAGAAGGAGCTGGATAAAGAAAAATCCGCTCGAAAGAAAGAGCGGGTGATATGGATCGTTGGTACTGCCGTTGGCGGATATTTATTGACAAGGTAGAATGTATTTGCGGCTTTGCGTCTATCCCCTGAGGGTGTCTGCGGGGCGCCCCGCTCGCTATAAATAATTGTTTGCATTGATGATGTCATATGTTATTATCAAAACATATGACAGGCAACTGCGATGAAACCCTGTTTGCCGGGGACAATCCAATGTTTTGATGGCCGTCTAACCAGCGCCGTTCAAATTATTATGAAGATGGGCAGGCTGTTGACATTAGAGGCAAGGCCAACCTGCAATTGGCGTTGGCTTTCTATTTCCTTAACATTTGGAGGAAGCAAAAATGAATGGATATGCGTTATTAGCGATAGCTATTGTTTGTGAAATCTTTGCAACATCAATGTTGAAAGCTTCTGCGGGCTTTACAAAGCTTGTCCCCGCGACTCTATTCGTTATGGTCATGAGTACTTCGTTCTATATGCTTTCAAGGGCCTTGACCCAAATACCCTTGAGCATAGCCTACGCTATTTGGTCAGGCGTAGGCACGGCATTGACTGCAGCGGTAGCCATATTCCTTTGGAAGGAGCCTATTAATATTTATACTTTTGCTGGCATAGTATTGATTATAATTGGCGTAATACTGCTTAATTTAAAAGGTGCTGCACATTAAAACGGCCGGATGTTCTGTTCGTTTCCAATTTCAGCAATTCCGGCATAAGCCCGTACCACCGCGAGAGGACATGCTACAGGAAGCGACTGGGCGAAATCCCTGTTTCAGGAGGGGTTGCCTGTTTTATCTTTTTCGTCCAAGTGCTTACTGGCCGCAGGCTGTAAATCAGGTGCGCATTTTATTGCCATATCGCTTTCCTGCCACAGTTGATAAGCATACAGGAAAAAAGCAATTATGGTAGATAAAAGCAGAATTTGCAGGTCGGATATATGAATATCGAGAATACCACGCCGAGAGAACCACCTTAGTATAAAAACAGACAATACTGAATCTATGATTAGATTAGTAGCGAGGTATTTTAGAAAGTTTCTGTAAGTGAACTTGAAAATCCAGATAATACCTACTAAATAGCCACTATATGAGATAACTGGGATATTGATTAACGGAAATATATTTTCATAAACTACCCACCAGCCCAAAGATATGCCGACTTCCGTGAGAAATGTAGTAATAAGGCTTCCTAATAATGCAACCGGCATGTAGCGTTTAAGATCCTCTTTTTTTAGAAAAAAGACAGATACCCAAGGTAGTATAACACTTGCCCACAATATTGTTTGATTGCTCAATGTATATCATCTCCCGCTAAGTTCTACTATAAGTATTGCTTTTTTTCTGGTAATTATGTGAAATACGGCAATGGCGGTAGAACTTCAATAAAGAACAGCAAAAAATCAGTCTGTCAATCTGGCAGACTGATTTCCTTTTATTACCGCTTTACATTTTAGAACAAATGTTCTAAAATCGCAATTACAAACATATGTTCTAATGGTGGTAAATATGAAACGCACAATCCTGCATGTAGACCTTAACAATTTCTATGCCAGTGTCGAGTGCCTCTATCGGCCGGAACTGCGCGATAAGCCGGTCATTGTCTGCGGCGATGCCGAGGCGCGGCATGGTATTGTACTCGCCAAGAACTATCCGGCCAAAGCCTATGGCATTAAAACCGGGGATGTTATCTGGCAGGCGAAACAAAAATGTCCCGGTTTAATAACGGTGCCGGCAAACTTCCGGCAATATCTTCGCTTTTCCAGGCTGGCCCGTGAAATATTTGCCGACTACACCGATTTGATAGAGGAGTTCGGTGTGGATGAGGCCTGGCTGGATGTTAGTGGCTCTGTGTGGCGGTACGGAAGCGGCCGGTCAATTGCCGGTGAAATACGCCGGCGCTTTAAAACAGAGCTTGGGTTAACCGGCTCTGTCGGAGTTTCGTTCAATAAAATATTCGCCAAACTGGGCAGCGATATGAGAAAGCCGGATGCAACAACCGTGATTGCCGAAGATAATTTCCGGGAAGTCGTTTGGCCGCTGCCTGTTGGCCAATTGCTCTATGTTGGCCGGTCAACATAGAGCAAATTGCAGAACCGGGCTATATTTACCATTGGCGATCTGGCGAAGCGTGAGCCGGACTGCCTGCAACTGCTGCTGGGGGCCTGGGGAGAAACACTGTGGCATTTCGCCAATGGCTCGGATATTACGGCCGTTAAGCGATTGGGAGAAGAAAGCATCGCTCAATCCATTGGCAATAGCACTACTACACCAAGGGATTTGCAGAACCTAGAGGAAGTTGATCATCTATGTACTGGCCGAGAGTGTTGCGGCCCGGCTTCGCTCTCACGGGCTTAAATGTACGACTGTCGCAATCAGCGTGAAAAGTATCGATGATATTCGCAGCCGTTTTGGGCATTATTGTGTGCAAAGGTGTTCAATGCTTACCGATAGAAAACTGACGGGCCTCAATCGAAAGAGGATCATGCCATTCATCCGGTTTCCTATTTTAAATAGCGAGGTGTCTTATGGCTAAACAATATATCGCAGTAACCGCGCAACATAATCCGGACGGCACAACAAAGCCGCTCAGTATCCGCTGGAGGGACGGGCGCGTATATTATTCGGTAGACCGTGTTATGGATGTGCGCCAGGCCGCAGCATTAAAAGCAGGCGGGTGCGGGATAAGGAATACTTGCCGGATTCATGGCAGACAGGTGTATTTATTTGAGGAAGAGGGCAAGTGGTTTATAGAATGAACCAAAATGCTAAAAAAACGGTAGAGATTTTGCGTTCTCTGCCCGTTTTACTTTAAAGTAATGTCTTTCTATGAAAGTAAGGTCTTTCTATGATGCAGATAATCTAAAAACCGTTTGACGGCAGGAGATGCCTGGCGGGTATTTTTCAATACGATTCCCAGCTTACGGTAAGCAGGGGCGTCTAATTCTTTCTGGACAATTTTATAAGGTGTGCGGTGAAGTACTAGCTCAGGCAATATGCTGATACCTAATCCGCTCTCGACCATTGAAATAATAGCGTAGTCGTCTCTTGCCGTAAAGCGTACATTAGGGCGTATGCCATTCGCCTCGAAAATCCCCGTTATTTCGTTTTCCGAACCTACTTCTAACAGAATAAACGGCTCGTCCGATAGCTTGCTGACCGGGAAGCGCGCGCAGGTGACAAGCGGGTGCTGCTCCGGCAATATCACCATGAGGCGGTCCTGTTCCAAAAAAATGCTCTCCAATTTCGCTTTCGCGGGCAGGCGAAGAAAGCCGCAGTCTGTCCGGCCTTCCATAATCCAGTTTTCAATTTCGGTGTAATCACCGTGCAGGAGCTCAAAATCAATTTTGGGGTATTCGTTCTGGAAGGTTTTTATCATATTGGGAAGCCAATGCACAGATACGCTGGTAAATGTGCCGATTCTAATGATACCGGATTCCAGGCCGTGTAGTTCGCCGATTTTGGTGATAAGCTCCCGGTTTGCATTGCAAATGTTTCGCACCAGCGGTAAAAGCTGTAAACCATCGGATGTAATACTTACGCCGGAGCGGTCACGGGTAAGCAAAGTAACGCCCCACTCGTTTTCCAGAGCATTGAGCATATGGCTGACGGCGGATTGCGTATAGCCAAGCTCCTGCGCCGCTTTCGTAAGGCTCCCATATTCCACTGTTTTTAGAAAGGCTTGATATTTTTGAATAGCCACCCGGATCAGTCCTATATTAAGAAATTTCATGTAAACAATGAAAAAGCTGAGTTTTTATAATTATTGTCCTCATAGTATACTAATTTCAGGCAAAATGCAAGAGTCGCCGTTTATATAGATAAGCCTGATAAGGGCGGGAGGAAAAAGGTCATTGAAGATAAAAGAATGCAGCTTTGGTCTGCAAAATGGAGAAACGGCATGACGCAAAGAAAAGCTGATTTACTCATTGCCACTGTTTCTATCGCCTGGGGGACTTCCTATTTGCTGATGAAACTTGGACTCAATGGAATTGGGCCTTTTTCTTTAATCGCGTTGCGATTCGGCATTGCGTTTCTTGTAACCTTTAGCATCTTTTTCCGGCGGGTAATCAAAGCCGACGTAAAGATCATTGGTTATAGCGCAGTGCTGGGGCTGATTTTATTTGGCATTTTCACTGTGCTTATGTATGGGCTGAAAACAACAACAGTTTCATCTGCCGGCTTTCTAACAAGTGTAACTGTTATTTTTGTACCGATTTTGCAATCCCTAATTACCCGGAAAAGACCTACACTGCCGATTGCCGGAAGCGTTTTAATCATCCTTATAGGAATAGGGCTTTTAACAATCAAAGCTTCGTTTGTAATGGAAAACGGTTCAATTTTATGCGTTCTCGGCGCGTTTTTATATGCAGTCCATATTATCCTTACAAGTTCCCTGGTTCAAGAAATCAGTGGATTGCAGCTGGGAATTTTTCAGCTGGGATTTGCCGCCCTATATGGAGTGATTTTTTCATGTATTTTTGAAATACCGGCGTTGCCATCTAATACAACAGAGTGGATTGCCGTATTGGGGCTGGCCCTTGTGTGCAGTGCGTATGGCTTTGTTGTGCAGCCTATTGCCCAGAAATTCACGACGCCGGAAAGGGCCGGCATACTGTTTGCTTTAGAACCGGTTTGTTCGGCTTTGTTCGGCTTTGTTTTTTTGCAGGAAATGCTGCAATTGCAAGGTTATGTTGGGGCTATGCTTGTTTTGTGCGGTGTATTGATCTCCGGCATTAAGGAAAAAGATAACAAAGATGTTTTGAAGACCGGGGCGGCTGACTAGCTTCCATGACACAGTACAACCGCACCGGCCTGTCCGGCGGTGCTTTATTTTATGGCGCTAATTCAAATAGTTTTGGCCGGTTTTTATTTTTTTCTTTACACAAACAAATGTTCGTGATACGATAGGAATAAATAATCGAATAAATGTTCGTTGGAGGGATTGCGTAATGGCATCAGATAAAGGCGTTATCGCTGCGGAGAAACAGGGAAAAGAGACTGCGTTAGAGAACGCGATCAGGCAAATCGAGAAGGATCATGGCAAAGGCTCAATTATGAAACTAGGTGAAGCGGCCGCAAAAATGAATGTCGAGGTTATTCCAACTGGCGTATTATCGCTTGATGTGGCATTAGGCGTCGGCGGCATTCCCCGCGGCAGGGTCATTGAAATTTATGGCCCGGAATCTTCCGGGAAAACCACGGTTGCCCTGCACATGATCGCTCAGGCGCAGAAAGCCGGCGGTCTTGCTGCCTTCATTGATGCTGAGCATGCCCTTGATCCGGTCTACGCGAAAGCGCTGGGCGTTGATATTGACAACCTCTTGATTTCTCAGCCTGACAATGGGGAGCAGGCTTTGGAAATAGCGGATGCTTTGGTGCGCAGCGGCGCTATAGATATTATTGTTGTGGATTCGGTTGCCGCTCTGGTGCCAAAAGCAGAGATTGAGGGCGAAATGGGGGATTCTCATGTTGGCCTGCAGGCAAGGTTAATGTCTCAGGCAATGAGAAAACTTGCCGGCATTATCAGCAAATCACGGGCAACGGCTGTATTTATTAATCAGCTTAGGGAAAAAGTTGGTGTTATGTTTGGCAGCCCGGAGACGACTACCGGCGGACGGGCTTTGAAGTTCTATGCATCGGTGCGGCTGGACGTACGGAAAATTGATACTATTAAACAGGGCAATGAAATTGTTGGCAACCGGACCAGGATTAAAGTTGTGAAGAATAAGGTGGCGCCGCCTTTTCGGCAAGTTGAATTTGATATTATGTACGGCCAGGGAGCATCCCATGAAGGGATCCTGGTTGATACCGGCACTGAGCTTGATATTATTGATAAGAGCGGCGCCTGGTATTCATACGGCGCAGACCGATTGGGGCAGGGCCGGGAAAATGCAAAAGAGACGCTAAGAAATAATCCTGATATTGCCGGGAAGGTAGAAGCTGAGATTAGGGCGAAGCTGATGAGCGGCAAGGCTGCTCTGCCAATCGCGCCGGAAGCCGCGGCGGCTGAAGCGGCAGAATAAAAAATACTATATCCAATAGCTTGCAATTACTCCGGAGGGGTTTGCAGGCTATTTTACTTGTATACTAACTTTTTATGTTGTTTAAAAAGTGACGATAAATTTCCAAATTATTATATTCTTAGTCCAAAATATGATATGATTTTTTATATTATCAAGATAAAATTAAATAAAAGTAAGTTGAAGGGGGAAATATTGTGGGACGGATGAAGATAGAACAAATAAACATCTTTCCGGACAGGCCGGGCGTTACGCTGACAGCCTATATTCCTCAGGGCGCGGCGGATCTTCCGGCAATGATTGTGCTCCCCGGCGGGGCGTATATTGCATGCGCACCCGGTGAGGGCGAGCCGGTAGCCCGGTTTTTTGCGGAACGGGGCTTTGCAGCCTTTGTATTGAAATACTCCACTATGTATGAAGGCTTTGCGCCGGCCCGAGGGGAGCCGGTGAATAAAAACGTCCATTTTCCCGGACCGTTGCTAGATTTAGGCCGCGCTGTGCTGGCCATCAGGGAGCGGGCGGAGGGCTGGGGCGTAGATGGGGGAAAAGTAGCCCTCTGCGGTTTTTCCGCCGGCGGGCATCTGGCGGCCAGCTATATAACCGGCTGGAATGGACCGGAACTGGCGGTTTTGGGCGTTCCGCCGGAACAGCTGCGACCTTCGGCAGCGGTTCTTTGCTATCCGGTGACGGACTTTGGTATTTTGCGCAGCCAGCAGGCGGGAGAGGCAATTCTGATGGTTTATCAGGCCATATTCGGGACAAGTGAGCCTTCCCCTGAGCAGCTGGCTTTACGCAGTCCTGCCCGGCACGTGACGGACAGTGCGCCGCCTACCTTCATCTGGCATACGGCCGACGACGACAGGGTGCCTGTTCAAAATTCGGTGGTGATGGCTGACGCATTGGAAAGAGCCGGCGTACCCTTTGAACTGCATATCTTCGACCACGGCCCCCACGCCGCTGCCTTGTCCCGCGGTTTGCCGGCAGAGGTCTGGCCCGACTTGGCGGAGCGGTTTTTGAAAAGAACCCTCTGAACTGCCGTGCACCGGTTGTACTTTCTTATTTCGCGAATAAGCAAAAAGCTTTCAGGAAAAATACTGAAAGCTTTTTGCTTATTCGCGGCTATTCAGCTCATTCATCCTGCTGAGGCCTAAGGATGGCCTGTGAACGTCAATACTAGTCGTGCTTAATATGTTCAATGCTTTGAGCAAGCAGTGAACCGACATGTTCGTCGTCTAAAGAATACCAGGCCAGTTTTCCTTCGCGGCGATATTTGACCAGGCGCGCACTGCGCAGCAAGCGGAGCTGATGCGATACCGCCGATTGTCCCATATCGACAACCGCGGCAATATCGCAGACGCATAACTCCCGTTTTGATAGGATTTGTAAAATTTTTACTCTGGTTGTATCCCCAAGCAGCTTGAAAATTTCAGCAATTTGCTGGGCCTCACTGTCAGGAATCGCTTCGTTTCTGGCGATACAGATGATGTTCGGATGCTCACAAAACTGTTCGCAAAGATCCTCCAGGCATTCAGGACCGCGCATAATGATCACCTCTAATAAGATACATAATATATAATTTATCTCAAAAGTCAAGGTGTTTTTCGCTCATAACAATTTACGGCAGTTTAGCGGCAATTACTGTTGCTGCCAGTCTGGCCAAGATGAAAGAACGGAAAGGGGAACTGTCGCCCGGGGCCGGTCTGTTATCAGCCGGCAGTCCGTTAGGGAATAGCCGGAGTTTTACCGGACGTCTGCAGAGGATTTTAAATTCTGGTTTCCGTTTCAGCTTCTGCAGCAAGCCTGGTAACCAGAATTTTATCTACCCGCACCCGGTCCATGTCCATTATTTCAAAGCGCAGATCATTCCACTCAAAGCTTTCGGACGCTGCGGGAATATAACCAAGATATGAAGTGACAAAGCCCCCGACTGTCTGATAATGATCGCGGGCTTCATCCGGCAGCTCATCAATGTCGAAAACTTCCTTAAAGTCCTCAACTGGCAATAAGCCGTCAACAAGCCAGGACCCGTCATCGCGCTGAATGATTTGAACATCCTCTAATTCAGTATCAGGGGAGATGTCGCCTACGATTTCCGACAGAATATCATGGAGGGTGATAAAACCGATTACTCCGCCGAACTCGTCGAGTACCACGGCTTCGTGCGTACCGGTTTGCTTAAAGGTCTCAAGAATTTTGAATGCTTTCATCGATTTCGGGATAAACATGGGAGTACGAACCAGGGATTCAATATCAAGGCTGGCATTGAGGTTTGCAGATAAGAGATCCTTGATATAGATTATGCCTGAAAAATCATCGAGATTACCTTTGGCTGCAGGAAAGCGGGTGTGGGAGCTGTCCTTAATGATCTGTAAATTAAGCTCAAAGGGTTCTTCCAAGTCCAGCCAGACCATTTGCGTACGGGGTGTCATAATAGAATAGGCACGCTGATCGCCTAAGCGAAAGATTTTTTCTACCATGTCCTGCTCGGTTTTCTCGAAGGTTCCGGCTTCAGTACCCTGTTCAATCAGAATTCTGATTTCGTCTTCAGTTACCGGCGGTTCCTGCGAAGGTTTGACCCCGAGAGTCCTAAGGGTAAACTTGGTGGAAGAACTTAAGAATTTGACGAGCGGTGAGGCCAATCTGGCAAAGGTACGCATGGGGCGGGCCAGTAATGCCGCAATTGGCTCGGGGTTATTCAGCGCCAGTCTCTTCGGCACCAATTCACCCAGAATAAGGGAAAGATAGGTAATGCTAGAGATAACAATAAATAAGGCAACAGCCTCACTGTAACTGCCGATAACCGGAATTGACTGCAGCTGTGGAGCCAGGCTTTTGGACAAAGTAGCTCCGCCAAAGGCGCCGGTAAGAATACCGATCAAGGTAATTCCAATCTGAATAGTCGATAAAAGAGGCGTTGGCTCCGCCGCTAACTCTAAAGCAATCCTGGCGCCGGTATCGCCGGAATCAGCCTGTTTTTCCAATCGTGCTTTACGTGAAGATACTATGGCCATTTCAGTCATGGCGAAAACTCCATTCGCCAAGATCAACATTAGTATTATGGTAATTTCCAGACCTACCGAAGGTGTGTCCAAATACGTGTTCACTCTCCTTGCTTTTGCAAACTGCACAGGCAGAAGTTTAATTATTTAAAATAATTATATCATATGAAATAAGTTCACCAAAGTTTTTGGTCTGGCATTTTAGCTAATTAAGCATAAAATGAAGATATTCAGCTTTATTATCATGTTTTTTTACAATAAATAGCGAACTGCTATTGCAAATGAGGATTCATATAAGTTAAAATTTAAATGGGAATATTACTAAATAAGAAAGGTGTTATCTGGCTATGGAGCAGCTGATTAGGGTTTTGCGTGATAAAGGATTTAAGATTACGCCGCAGCGCCGGGCGGTTATTACCGCGTTAGCTAAGTGCGGCAAGTTTCCCACAGCTCAACGGATTTGGGATTATGTGCGTACAATTACCCCTGATGTTAGTTTTGATACAATTTATCGCAATTTAAGCTTATTAGTTGAGTTAGGAATCGTCAGCGAGATTCATACCAAGGGCAGAGAAGGCAATGTTTTTGAAATTGTGGAAACAGATCATCATCATCACTTGATTTGCGTAAGCTGCGGGACGACGCAGTGTCTGGATTTTTGTCCGGTCAGCCATGGGGATTTGGCTAAAGCTGAAGCCGGTGGTTTTAAAATAACTTCGCATTCTCTGGAGTTTTACGGCTATTGCCGGGAGTGCGCCAGTGCCGGTTAGAAACATTAAGAAGGTTAAGGAGGCGCCAACGTGCGATTAGGAAAAAGAGTGTCTGTTTATCTGCTGGTGCTGAGTTTGGTTGTGTTTGTCGCCGGGTGCGGCAAAGTCAACGAAACCAGCGCAGTTAGTGAAAAAATGAAGGTTGTAGCTACCGTTTATCCGGTTTATGATTTTGTGCGTCAGGTTGGCGGTGACAAAGTCGAGGCGGTCATGCTGGTAAATCCAGGGACGGAACCTCATGACTGGGAGCCGACAGCGAAGGAAATTGCTCAGATTAAAACCGCAAAGGTGTTTTTTTATCATGGCGCCGGGCTGGAACCGATTGATAAGCTGTTAGCGCCGGAAGTGCTGGGATCCGCCAAAGCGGTGGAGGTGAGCAAGGGCATTGCATTATTAGCCGACAGGGAAGGGGAGCATGAGCACGAGGAGCATGAGCACGAGGAGCATGAGCACGAGCATGAAGGCAAAGAAAATGAACATGGTCATGAACATGGTCATGAACATGGCCATGTTCATGTTGATATGCATACCTGGCTTGATCCGGTCAGCGCACAGCAGGAGGTAAAAACGATTGCTGCAGCTTTAGCAGCTGCAGATCCGTCCAACAGCGATTATTATCTGGCAAATGCCGAGCGGTTTAACAGCGAACTGGCCCAGCTGGATCAGGATTATAAGTCGGCGCTAAGTACCGTTGCCCGCAGGGATATCATAACAAGCCATGCCGCATTTGGTTATCTGGCTGAGCGTTATGACTTGCATCAGTTAGCCGTCATGGGCTTATCGCCTGACAGTGAGCCAACGCCTGATAAAATGGCTGAAATTATTAAGTTTTGCCGTGAACATAATGTCAAATACATATTTTTCGAAACTCTGGTTAGTCCCAGAGTATCAGAAACGATTGCCAAAGAAACCGGAGCCGGGTTACTGGTTTTAAATCCAATCGAGAGTTTGACTGCCGAAGAGGTAAAGCAAGGGAAAAATTATTTAAGTATAATGAAAGAAAACCTTGAGAATTTAAAGAAAGCATTAAATGATTAGGGTAGTATGAAATAATAGGTCTGTGAATAACTTAGAAATACGTTATTCACAGACCTATTATCTTATCAGCCATTATCCTACCGTTTCAGGTGAAACGGAATTGTTGTTACAATGACGTTTTTTCTTAAGATCAGCAAAGTACGTAAAATCCAGCCTGTCTGGTTATGCAGCAGGCGATGCCACCATTGTTTGGTTTCAAACTCAGGAATGAGTACAGTGATAAAGTCTTCCGGATCTTTTTTTGCGGCAATTTCATCAATATAGTCAATGAGCGGCTGAATGACCAGGCGATAGGGCGAGTAGACGGTAACAAGCTCAATCCCCGGGTTCCAGCGCAGCCACTTTGTCCGTACTTTTTGACCTGCTTCTTCATCTGTGGCGATATGCAGGGCCACAACAGTATTGCCGATGGATTTGGCATATTTTAAAGTTTGAGCGACAACTGCGGTTGGTGTGGAGATTGGAATGATAACAATATTCTTGCCTGCTACATTCGCTGAATTTGCCGGAGGCAGTTCTTCCAGCGGTAAATGAAGCTGTTCGGCCATATCATTATAATGGCTGCGGATTTTTTTAAACGCCATGATCATTACAGGGATAAAGATCAAAATCATCCAGGCTCCGTAAGCAAATTTGGTGACGGCGATCATGAGTACCACGATGCCGGTAACCGTTGCGCCAATGGTATTTAATATTGCCCGGGGCAGCCAGCCCGGAGTTTTCTCCCTGCGCCAGTGTACAACCATCCCGGACTGCGCAATGGTAAAAGAAATGAAAACGCCTACAGCATACAGCGAAATGAGATGTTCAGTATCGCCCTGATACAGGATGATTAGCAAGCCGGCGATCATACTCAGCAAAATGATGCCATTGGAAAAATTAAGGCGCTCGCCTCTAAAGCCTAAATAACGCGGCATATAACCATCTCTTGCCAAGATTGACAGTAGCGGCGGCAAGCCGTTAAAAGCCGTATTGGCCGCCAGATATAGGATCAGCATGGTCGTAACCTGAATATAATAGTAAGCCCAGTTTCGGCCAAAGATGAGTTCGGCAATTTGCGATAAGGCGGTAACTTCTCCCAACGGTAATATATGAAAATGCAGAATAAAAAAAGAAATGCTGATGAACATCAATCCTAAAATTGCAGACATCCAGTAGGTTGTGACTACGGCATTCTGGATTGACGGTTTCTTAAACATCGATACTCCGTTGGATATTGCCTCCAGTCCGGTCATGGAACTGCAGCCACTGGCAAAAGCCCGCAAGACCAAAAGGGTTATTGCCCAATCCCAGTGCGGTGAAAGCGATTCCTGCGGGATTGCCGGCAGCGGTGTGGTTAACGCTTGATAAAAGCCTGTCAGAATTAACAGGGCAATGCCAATAATAAAGGCGTAGGTCGGATACACAAATGCAGTCGCCGATTCGCGCATTCCCCGCAAGTTAAGGAGCATCAATATGGCAAATAAAACGATTAAATCTATGGTAACCTCGTAACCGGCGAGGTCGGGAAATGCCGAAACAATTGCGGCAGTGCCTGCACAGACGCTGACTGCCACAGTCAGCGTGTAGTCGGCAAACAAAGCCGCCGCCGCTGTAAGCGCCGGCAGCTCACCCAAATTTGCCCTGGCTACCGCGTACGATCCGCCGCCGCCGGGCGTAACTCGGGTCACCTGCACATAGGAAAAAGTGACAATCGCCAGCAGCAGCAATATGGCTATTGCTACCGGACCAAGAAAACCATAGGCCATTAGGCCGGGAACCGCCAGAATCAGCATGATTTGCTCAGGACCGTAAGCGACTGAAGAAAGTGCATCTGATGAAAAAATGGACAGAGCTTTCCATTTTGGCATTTTTTCGTGAGCAATTTCCTGATTGTGCAACGGCCGGCCAATTAGCAACCGCCTTAACAATCGCATCATAAAATTTAGACCTCCTAACAATGTAGTCAATATCCAAAACGATGCCGTCAATGAAAAACAAAAAAGACCTAAGAATGGTCTTTAAGCTTTTTGGATTTGCGGACAAAGGGCGGCAGACGGGGGCGACGACGGCTGCATGATCAATTTGTATGACTCTGTAGCCCAATTATACACTAACGGCAGGAGAAGGAAAGCGTCGTTTGCGGTCATGCCGCAGTCTGGCTATGTATAGACGTTTGTTAAGACGGCCTAAAGGCTTGGCTCGTTGTTTTTTTAGAGCTTTAGCCTATTTTTCTCGATTTTTCAGCGTTTATTCCAGCCGGTTGTTTTGTATCTGAACCAGAGCTTCAACCTTACAACTATCCGTCTGGATAGAAAAAAGCGCCAGTTAGCTGGCGCCTGGGGAAAGTAATGCTACCGGGGAGCAGCGCATTGCGGATTGCAGCCGGGTTTTGGAAAACAATAGCCGGGATTACAGGCTGGCCGGCAAGCGGGGTAACAATAACGCGGCTGGCAAAAACGCGGCCGGCATACCGGGAAGCAATTTACTGGCTGACAGGTAGGCTGGCAGGCAGGTTTGCAAGTTGGATTGCAGTTTGGGCGGCAGGCGGGGTTGCAGTTTGGACGACAGGACGGATTGCAATTTGGGCGGCAGGCGGGATTACAGTTTGGACGACAGGATGGATTGCAGGGGGCTGCGGTTGGATAACAGCCGATATTTCCCTGAAGGCGGTCGTCAGCCTCGACATCGTCTTCAATGTAATCATTAGAATAATCATCATATGTGCCGTCATCCTCAGCTGTATCCTCATCCTCAGCTTTTACCAGCTCGGAATTTTCATCTTCAAACTCCAGGAGTTCAGGTCTTTCCCATTTGGGTGGCTTGGGTGAGAAGGTCATTGGGTTTCGCCTCCTATTTGTTTTGTGGTTTTTTCATTGCAGTTCCATTGGCCGGTGTAAGGATCATAAGAGCAGCCTACGGAACAGGCAAGCCAGCGGTTCTGCCTATCACTGCTTTGCGCCAGCGGCCGGCAGTCATTGCAGGCATAGCGATATTCGCAATCCTGGCATTTTTCCACCTGATCTTTGGTTGTCCGCCAGATGGCTTTCAGGGGTTCGCCGTTCAGCACCTCATGCAGTGTAGCTGTTAATATGTTGCCGCAGGTCTGACTGCGGGCAAAAATACAAGGGATAACATCACCGCTTGCCGTTATCGCAATTTTTCCGGTGAGGCAGGAATGATATTTCTGGGCTTGAGTAAAAGAGTATTCATCAGTGTAAAAAGGCGGTTGAATGGGTTGCTTGGTGTAAAGGGTTGGCGTTAGCGCTGCATCATTGCCGCGCCCGGTTGGCCGGACGATATCCGGCGGAGTTGGTTCAACGCCCAGCCGGGTGCAAAGTTTCATAATGTTGTCCGCCTGCGTTTCATTGGCTTTCATAATAATTGAGGCAATTCTCAACGGAATGCCGGCGGCCAGCAGCTTGTTAATCGCGGTCATGGTTTTGTCAAAGCTGCCTGGGTGCAGGGTAACCCGGTCATGTACTTTGGCATTGTCGGCATAAATCGTTGTCGCAATACTAACATTGTATCTTTTAAAGAAGTCAATATCAGTATCCTGGATCAAAGTGGCGTTGGTGAAAATTTCGATAAACTCAAATCCTGCATCACCAGCTTTTATGACCAGTTCCTGCCAGTTCTTATATAGCAGGGGTTCGCCGCCAATCAATTGAATAGCTGTAGCTCCGGCTTGCCGGGCCTCAGCAATGATGTCGAGCCAGCGATCGTGAGATACCTTGTCTGTCTCTTGGACAGCCGGACCGCTGGCGGTATAACAATGCAAACATTTATTATTGCAGGCTGAAGTCAGCTCAAGCCAGAGAAAATCGATTTTTGCCGTTTGATCGGCCAACTCAGGCTCCATTGGCTGATGCTGCGGCGGGGTCAAATAAAGAGAACCCAGCCCTTTGGCGGTCAAACTATCCAGGAATTGCAGGTAAACTTGATTATCCGGGCAGTTAACATCAAATAGTTCGGTGGCTGCTGCAGCCTGGCAAGCTTGCAGCAGCTCCAGCGCACCACGGTTGATGGAATAAACCTTGGCGCTGGCAAAGTCATAGATGGCTCCCCGGCTTGCCCCTTCTACCAGCTTGCAGTGGTTGTGCAGACGGTAATACAAGCTTTGCTCCCTCCTCTATCCGGTAGTCTTATACATGATATGCAGTAATGCTGTTTTAGTGTGCTACTGTTAGGGACGAATTGTCATGAGAAGGGTACAAATACCTGGATTTTAGTTGACAGAAGTAGTAATAATGGTTATAATAAATACTGTCTTAAACACGAAATGCGGAAATAGCTCAGCGGTAGAGCATCGCCTTGCCAAGGCGAGGGTCGCGAGTTCGAATCTCGTTTTCCGCTCCATATGACTTGTTACCCGGCAGGCATAACTGCTGGGCTTTTTTGCATATACTTGTATTTACTAGATAATTATGGTATGATACTAGGTATGGCAATTAAGGTTTTTGGCACTTGATTTTTGGAAGAAGTTAACTGGCTCGCCAGGGAAAACCGGAAAAATTGGTAATAATAATATAAAATGGGAGGACACAGTATAAATGAAGTTAACAGCGGAAAGAATAGACAATCATAAAGTTGTTTTAGAGATGGAAGTCCCACAGGTTGAAGTGGCTAAGGCTCTGGAAAAAGCTTATACCAGGCTGGCAAATAAAGTTAATATTCCTGGGTTTCGCAAAGGAAAAGCGCCGCGCAATATTTTGGAAATGCGTCTTGGCAAGCAGGCGCTGCTGGATGAAGCCTTCGACATTCTTGCACCGACGGCTTACAATAAGGCTTTGGCTGACGAGAATATTGAGCCTGTGGGTCGTCCTGAAATTGAAGTCATCAAATTAGAGGAAAATCATCCTCTGGTGTTTAAAGCTACCGTTGTTGCCAAGCCTGAGATTGAGCTTGGCCAGTATAAAGGGCTGAAAGTTGAGAAAGCCGCAGTTGAAGTTACTGAGGACCAAATTAAAGCCCAGCTTGACGGATTACTGGATCATAATGCCAAAATGGTAGTTGTCGAGGATGCGGTGCTTGCTAACGGTGATTTTGCGGTAATTGATTTTGAAGGCTTTATTGACGGCGTGCCATTCAGCGGCGGTGAAGGCAAAGGATATCCTTTGCAATTAGGGTCAGCCAGCTTTATTCCGGGATTTGAAGAACAGCTTTTAGGGGCTAAAGCCGGTGAAGAACGTGAAGTCAGTGTAAGCTTTCCGGAAGATTATCATGTCAAGGAACTGGCCGGCAAAGCGGCGGTATTTAAAGTTAAAATTCATGACGTTAAACGGAAAGAGCTGCCCGAGCTTGATGATGATTTTGCAAAAGACGTCAGTGAGTTTGATACGGTAGAGGAATTAAAGGCCGACATCAAGAATAAGTTAGAACAGACTGCACAAGAAAAAACAGAGCGCGATTTTAGAGCGGCTGTAGTTAAACAGGCTGTTGAAAACTCAACGGTTGATATTCCTGAGATAATGATCGAGCAACGGATTGATCATATGCTCAATGAGCTTGACATCAGTTTGCAAAATCGCGGCATGAACCTTGAAAACTACATGCAATATGCTAAAATGGATATAAGCGCTTTACGTCAGAGTTACCGTGATGCAGCCTTATTGAATGTAAAAACCGATTTAATGCTGGAGGCTGTGGGCAAGACTGAAGCTGTTGAAGTAAAACCGGAAGACATGGAAGCGGAAGTCGTCGCTATGGCTCAGACCTATGGCGCTTCACCAGAGCAGGTAAGCAAAATTATTCGTGAACAAGGACGTATCGGTGATTTAGCTGCATCAATTATCCGTAAGAAGGCCGCCCAACTCATTATTGACAGTGTGGCTGCAGAATAATCGGCAACAAATGGACTGGTACCGAGTACTATAAATTAAACTGAGGTGGTTCCTATGAATTACGTGCCAATGGTAGTGGAGCAGTCTAATCGCGGCGAGCGGGCATATGATATTTACTCGCGTTTGTTGAAAGACAGGATTGTTTTTATCGGCGGTCCAATTAACGATACGGTAGCGAATCTGGTCATCGCTCAATTGTTATTCTTGGAATCAGAAGATCCTGACAAAGACATTCATTTGTATATTAACAGTCCAGGCGGTGTTGTCACTGCCGGTTTGGCAATTTATGACACCATGCAGTACATCAAACCGGATGTTTCCACCATTTGTCTGGGGCTGGCCGCCAGTATGGGCGCCTTGCTGCTAACCGCAGGCGCCGCCGGCAAGCGATATGCCTTGCCTTATGCCCGGATTATGATTCACCAGCCTCTGGGCGGCGCTCAGGGGCAGGCATCAGATATCGAAATTCAGGCCCGGGAGATTTTGCGCTTGCGGGAAGTCACGAACGAGATTCTTGTCCGGCATACTGCTCAACCGCTGGATAGAATTCAAACCGATACGGAAAGAGACTTTTTTATGTCAAGCGAACAGGCAAAAGAATATGGTATTATTGACTCTGTTATTATCCGTGGGGAAAAAGGTACCGAAAGCTCTAAATAGAGAGGTGATAGCATGTTAAAGTTTGGGGATGACAAAGGTCAGCTAAAATGTTCCTTTTGCGGTAAGTTACAGGAGCAAGTGAAGAAATTGGTTGCCGGCCCGGGGGTATATATTTGTGATGAATGTATCGAACTATGCAATGAGATCATTGAAGAAGAACTCAGTGAAGATATCGATATGGAACTCAAAGAAATTCCCAAACCAAAGGAAATAAAAGACATATTGGATCAATATGTAATTGGTCAGGATCAAGCCAAAAAAACATTATCAGTAGCTGTCTATAATCATTACAAACGCATTAATCTTGGCACCAAGCTGGATGATGTTGAATTGCAGAAATCAAATATTGTCATGTTGGGGCCAACAGGCAGCGGAAAAACTTTACTTGCGCAAACACTGGCTAAAATACTCAATGTTCCCTTTGCTATTGCTGATGCCACATCGCTGACGGAAGCCGGTTATGTTGGCGAAGATGTCGAGAATATTCTTCTAAAGCTTATTCAATCGGCCGATTATGACGTTGAAAAAGCAGAAAAGGGCATTGTTTATATCGATGAAATTGATAAAATTGCCCGTAAGTCTGAGAACCCTTCTATTACCAGGGATGTTTCCGGTGAGGGCGTTCAGCAGGCGCTGCTGAAAATTCTGGAAGGAACGGTTGCCAGTGTGCCGCCTCAGGGCGGACGCAAGCACCCGCATCAGGAATTTATTCAGATTGACACCACGAATATTTTATTTATCTGCGGCGGTGCTTTTGACGGGATTGAAAAAATTATTGGTTCCCGTACAGGCAAAAAAACCATGGGATTTGGCGCTGAAGTTACCAGCAAGGAAAAGAAAAATCTCGGCGAAGTACTTAAGCATATTTTGCCGGAAGACTTGCTGAAATTTGGGCTTATTCCGGAGTTTGTAGGCCGCCTTCCGGTCATTGTAACGCTGGATGCCCTGGATGAGGCTGCGCTGGTGCGGATATTGCTTGAACCTAAGAATGCGCTGATTAAGCAGTATCAAAAATTCCTGGATATGGATAATGTTCAATTGGAGTTTAAGGATGAGGCTTTGCGGGCTATTGCTCACGAAGCTCTTAAAAGAAATACCGGGGCCCGGGGGCTGCGGGCCATCATTGAAGGCATTATGTGCAATGTAATGTATGAGGTGCCGTCAAGAACTGATGTTACAAAATGTACAGTCACTAAAGAGGTTGTTTTGCATAAAGAGGAACCAATGCTTTGTACGATTGACCGGAGCAAAACAAAGAAAAAAGAAGAGTCGGCCTAAAGCAAGGGAGTTTAACTCCTTTGCTTTTTTTGTTTACAATAATTCGCTGACCAGCAGCTTTTTTCCAGGATAAAAAACCTTTGGCTGTTCATACTAAAAAAAGCAATCAAAGGTTTTTGCAGGAAGGAGGCTTTGGGCAAAGTGGATTATGCTGTAAACATTATTACTTTTATTCAGTTTTTTTTCGCGATCGTCATCGGTTTATATTTTTTAAACCTGTTGAAATCACAGCAGGGCAACAAGGTCGCCATAGACCGGGAATCGCGAAAGGAAATGGATAAGCTGCAACGTCTGCGTGAGATATCCCTGACCGAGCCGTTGGCGGAAAAAACACGTCCGTCAACATTTGCGGAAATTATTGGACAGGAAGAAGGGCTGAAAGCATTGCGGGCCGCTTTATGCGGTACGAATCCGCAGCATGTCCTGATTTACGGACCGCCCGGCGTAGGCAAGACTGCGGCGGCAAGACTAGTGCTTGAAGAGGCCAAGCGCCATCCATTATCACCATTTGCCGCGTCAGCCAAGTTTATTGAGATGGATGCGACTACAGCCCGGTTTGATGAACGGGGAATTGCCGATCCCCTGATTGGCACGGTGCATGATCCTATTTATCAGGGGGCCGGCCCTTTGGGCGTAGCCGGTATACCTCAGCCCAAACCGGGTGCAGTGACCAAGGCGCATGGCGGGATTTTATTTATTGATGAAATTGGTGAGTTGCATAATATTCAAATGAATAAGCTATTGAAAGTACTTGAGGACCGGAAAGTATTTTTGGAAAGCTCCTATTACAGCAGTGAAGACACCAATATTCCGAATCATATTCATGATATTTTTCAAAATGGCCTGCCGGCGGATTTCCGGCTGGTGGGTGCTACTACCCGCACCGCTCAGGAAATACCGCCAGCCATCAGATCGCGGTGTGTGGAGATTTTTTTTAGACAGCTGTTGCCCGATGAAATCAGCATTATTGCGCGCAATGCAGCGAAAAAAATTGATTTTGTCATTGACGACAAGGCGGTCGAGGTTGTAAAAGGCTACGCCACCAATGGACGGGATGCGGTAAATATCATTCAGATCGCGGCAGGCATTGCGGTCAATGAACGAGGTAAGTCCGTCATTGCCGATGATGTTGAATGGGTGGTCAATTTTAGTCAATATAGCCCCAGGCCAGATAAGAAGATACCTGCCAATCCGCAAATTGGCTTTGTCAATGGCCTGGCGGTGTATGGAGCCAATATTGGGACGATGATGGAAATTGAGGTCTCGGCAGTGCCAAATCCCTTTAAGAATGGCAAACTAAAGGTTACCGGGGTTGTCGATGAAGAAGAAATTGGTTCGCCAGGCCGCCTTATCCGGCGTAAAAGCATGGCCAAAGGATCGGTAGAGAATGTGCTGACCGTATTGGCAAATCGCTTTGCCATTGATTTTGATCAATATGATGTTCATGTTAACTTTCCTGGCGGCGGCCCGATTGATGGGCCATCAGCCGGCATCACCATGGCAGTGGCAATATTTTCAGCCATTAAAAATATTGCCGTTGACAATAAAATTGCTATGACTGGTGAGATTTCGATTCGTGGTCTAATCAAACCCGTTGGCGGGGTAAGTGCGAAGGTAACTGCCGCTAAGCAGGCAGGAGTAAAAAAAGTATTGATTCCGAAGGAAAACTGGCAACAGATTTATCAGAATTGCGGTATTGAGGTGATTGCCATTGAAACGATTGATGAAGCCATTGCCCATGCGTTAATTGAGGATGTGAAATTTAAATCGCTGGAAAGTGTTGTTACTCAGCCCGATTTGCTGACGGCAACCGGTGTCGGTATACATATGGCCGGAGGTCGGCAATGATACAGGCCCGGACTAAGCTGCCCGGCGGTTAAATACAGAAAATCGACATTCGTCTTCACGAAATGTCGATTTTCATTTACACAGATGAAAAACACAGCTTGCGCGGCGCAGTCCGGGGCCGAAGGGTTCTTACGGCAGTGGAGCTGATGCTTGCGCTAAAAGGCGGCGGAATTCACTGCCGCTGACACATTCTTTTTCCAATAAAAGCCGGCTGAAAGCTGCCAGGAGATTTTTACGCCGGTTTAACGTCTGGCCTACGGTTAGTTCAATTTCCCGTAAGATTGCGGTGATCGTCTGATGCAGCAATTCTTGCGGCAGGTCATCGGGGGATACGATCCCAAGTTTTGACATGCCGCCATAAATCATTTGCTTGGTATAACCTACCGCAGCTTTAAAATCACTGGCTGCGCCGGTACTGCGGTTGCCGAAGGTGATTTCTTCCGCTACTGCTCCAGCTAAGGCTACCGCAATTTTTTCCTTCAGATAGTCTGACGGATATAAATAAATATCCTCCGCTTGTGTTTGCCGGACATATCCTAAAGCATTGCTGCGCGAAGCAATATTAACTGAAGCAACTGAGCCAGGCTGGCTTAGCTCACTCAGTATGGCATGACCGGCTTCATGTACGGCAATGCGCTTTTTTTCGCTGTTATTGGGCAGCCGGTCAAGCTTCTCGCCCATGATGACTTTTTCAATGGCGTTTCTAAAATGAATATCAGATAGTTCCGTCCTGTTTTCCCGCAAAGCCATAATTGCTGCCTCATTTGCCACACTTTCCAGATGAGCGCCGGAAAAGCCGAAAGTATCGGCGGCGATCGTTTCCAGGTCTACCTCGCCGGCAAGTGGCTTATTGCGGGTGTGCAGCTTAAGGATATGCAGCCGGCCATTTTTATCCGGCAGGTCTACGCGAACCTGCCGGTCAAAGCGGCCAGGCCGCAGCAGCGCCGGATCAAGAATGTCAATACGGTTGGTGGCGGCGACTACCAGGATGCGGATATCATCGCTGTTGGTCAGGCCGTCAAGCTGGACCAGCAGCTCATTGAGGGTTTGGTCGTACTCCAGATTACTGTTGGCTTGACCGCGTTTTCCGCCAAGCACCTCTATTTCGTCAATAAAGATTACCGCGCTTTCTTTTTTTGCCGCCCTGGCTTGTTGGCGGGCTTGCTGAAATAACTGCCGTATCCGCTGGGCGCCGACGCCTACATACATTTCGACAAACTCAGAACCGCCGGCGGAGAGAAATGCTGAGTCGGTAAATTGCGCCGCTGCTTTGGCCAAAAGAGTTTTCCCTGTTCCGGGCGGCCCGCTCAGCAATATGCCTTTTAATGGACGAATCCCAAGCTGATTTAAGCGCTTGATATCTTTGATAAATTCTAGCGCTTCCCGCAATTCATTTTTGGCAATTTCCTGCCCGCCGATGTCGTCGAAATTAATCAGGACGCCGGATTGGGTGTTATTGACAGGCGCAGCAAACGATTTATGGCCCGGGCGTGCTTTAGCAAGCAGGATAAATCCGCCAATCAAGGCTATGAAAAATATGACAGGCATGATATCATAACCCTGTACGGTAAAAAATAACAGTATTCCCCCAGCCATACCTAAGGCAATTTCCGTACGATGCATTCATCTCACCTCCACTGTCTGCCTGGGCACGACGATGTACAAATTACCGGCAGGGTTGGCTAACTGCAGGTACACGTATTTGGCGTCGACATATGTCTGGGCAGTTACATTGCCGGCCGCTGCCCTGGTTTGGATGCGCTCAGCCATTAAACCAAAATTACCGGTAAAGATGGCCTCTTGGATATAGTAGTGAATAGAATAGTATAGCTGTTCTAGTTCCGGAGTAGGTGAACTGTGCAGAATAATTTCATACTTGTTATGCCCCAGCACGTTTAGGATCCGTTCGTTTAAAGCCTGATAAGTTGTTTGCAAATTAGCGACATTTTGCAATTTCACATTGATTCGGGTAATCGGTGTATTTTTACCGGCTTTGTCCAGGGAAGCTGACTCAACGCCGTCAATTCCCTGGGCTATTTGTGACATTGGTTGAGCTATGGCGTATTGCTGCCATAGAAATTGGCCGCCAAACAGTAAAGCTAGGGTTATCAATATGGTAAGCCCCATAATTGACCAATGATAATTCTGCCAATTCATGTGGTTTCCTCCTTCTAATTGGCAACAAAACACCGTTTTAGTTAACATAAAAATTATAGCATTACTAAATAGAATACGCAAAGGCAATTTCTTGATGTAATTTTTGGCGAATCATCCCAATGTTAAAGGATTTCGGGTTTGTCATAAGAATATTTATAATTACAGGCGTTGAAACTAACAATGAATTTTAGGAACTCAAAAGGAGGCTATACACATGGCAAAAAAACGTACAATTCCACTACTGCCGCTCAGAGGCATTTTGGTTTTTCCATATATGATCATTCATCTTGATGTGGGACGGGAAAAATCAATCAGCGCTTTAGAAGAAGCAATGGTGCATGATCGCCTGATCATGCTGGCTACCCAGGTTGATGCCCAAAATGATCAACCTGAGCCGGAAGATATCTTTCATATTGGAACAGTTGCGGAAATAAAACAACTGCTTAAGCTGCCGGGCGGTACAATCAGAGTATTGGTTGAGGGCCTGTATCGGGCTGAAATTACGAAATATAAAGAGCTTGCCCCCTTTTATCAAGTGGAAATTTCCGAGTTTGATGATAACGGCGTTAAAACACCGGAGATTGAAGCGCTTACCCGCACCGCTGTCCATCAATTTGAGCAGTGGGTAAAGCTGAGCAAGAAGATTCCGCCGGAAACTTTGGTTTCGGTGGTGGTGGTGGAAGAACCAGGCCGGCTGAGTGACTTGATTGCCAGTCATTTGTCTTTGAAAATTGAAGATAAGCAGGCTTTGCTTGATGCCATTGAGATCAAAGACCGGCTGGAAAAGCTTTGCGAAATTCTCGGCCGGGAGATGGAAATTCTTGAACTGGAGAAAAAAATCAACGTCAGAGTCCGTAAGCAGATGGAAAAGACGCAAAAAGAATATTACCTGCGGGAGCAGCTAAAGGCAATTCAAAAGGAACTGGGAGAAAAAGACGACCGTATATCGGAAGTTGCCGAATATCGCGAAAGACTGAAAGAACAGGCGTTTCCAACGGAAGTGGCCGAAAAAATCAACAAAGAAATTGAGCGCCTGGAAAAAATGCCGCCAATGGTTGCCGAAAGCGGTGTTATCCGGACTTATTTGGACTGGCTGTTCGCTCTGCCCTGGGCAAAACAGACCGAAGACAGTTTGGATATTGCCAATGCCCAAGCAATTCTGGATGAAGATCACTATGGGCTGGGTAAAGTAAAAGAACGTATTCTGGAATATTTGTCCATCCGGAAACTGACTGAGAGCATGAAGGGGCCAATCCTTTGTCTGGTGGGGCCGCCGGGAGTCGGTAAAACTTCATTGGCGCGGTCCATTGCCCGCTCAATGGATCGCAAGTTTGTCCGGGTGTCGCTGGGCGGAGTTCGTGATGAAGCTGAGATTCGCGGCCATCGCCGTACTTACGTCGGCGCCTTGCCAGGGAGAATTATTCAGGGCATGCGTACCGCAACTTCGAAAAATCCGGTGTTTCTGCTTGACGAGATTGACAAGATGAGCGCTGATTTTCGCGGCGACCCGTCGGCAGCCTTGCTGGAAGTTCTTGATCCTGAACAAAATAATACCTTCAGCGATCATTATGTAGAGATTCCTTTTGATTTGTCGCGGGTATTATGGGTGGTAACGGCAAATGTCATGCATAATATTCCCCGCCCGTTATTAGACCGGATGGAAGTCATTAATATTGCCGGCTACACTGATGACGAGAAGGCGCAGATTGCCAAACGGTATTTGATTGGCAAACAGATGAGAGATCATGGGCTGAAAGAAAAGCAAGTTGTTTTTTCGGAAGGGACGATTCAAAAAGTAATTAATGACTACACTCGTGAAGCCGGGGTTCGTAACCTCGAACGAAATATTGCCGGGTTATGCCGTAAAGCGGCCAGACAAATTGTTCAGGACAAGCGCACCAGCATAAAATTTACAGCCCAGAACCTGCACACTTTTCTGGGGGCGCCAAAGTACCGTCAGCGCCAGGCGGAAGCCATTGATCAGGTAGGGGTCAGCACCGGGCTGGCCTGGACTGAAGTTGGCGGCGATGTGTTGCCGACGGAGGTGTCTGTTCTAAAAGGCAAGGGGAAGTTAATTTTAACCGGTCAATTGGGCGAAGTGATGCGTGAATCGGCGCAGGCCGGCTTAAGTTATATCCGTGGGCGGGCCAGTCAATTGGGTATTGATTTGGAATTTTATGAGAATAACGATATTCATATCCATTTGCCGGAAGGCGCCATTCCCAAGGATGGTCCGTCTGCCGGGATAACAATGGCTACAGCTGTTGTCTCCGCTTTGACCAGCAAACCGGTAAAAAACGATCTGGCAATGACCGGTGAAATAACTTTGCGGGGCCGGGTGCTGCCGGTTGGCGGTATTAAAGAAAAAGTGCTCGCTGCTCATCGGTTAGGCATGAAAAAAATTATTATGCCAAAAGAAAACAAACGCGATATGGACGAAATCCCGAATAATGTTAAGCGGAATCTGGAATTTATTCTTGTTGAGCATATGGATGAAGTTCTGCAACACGCTTTGGTGAATTAAGATGACTGTGGCTGGTTTGGACATCATTAGGGCGCAGTACATTGCATCGGCGGTGAGAATGGATCAGTATCCGGCAGGCGATTTTGGGGAAATTGTGTTTATCGGCCGTTCCAATGTCGGCAAATCTTCGTTAATCAACTCGCTCAGCCGGCATCGGGGCCTGGCCCGGATTAGCGGAACGCCGGGAAAAACGCAGACCATCAATTTTTATCAGCTAACGGCCAGGGGGACTGCTGAAGAGCGGACAGAATTTTTTCTGGTCGACCTTCCAGGCTATGGGTATGCCAAAACCGGTCAGGCCAACCGGCGGCAATGGTCGCGCTTTATTGAGGAATATTTGCTTAAATCGCCCCGGTTAAAGCTGGTCTGCCAATTAATTGACATCAGGCATCCGCCGATGGCTAGTGATGTCGATATGCATAAGTGGCTTGTGGCCAATCAACTGCCGGTGCAGGTCATTACGACTAAAGCAGATAAAATCAGTAAAATGGCAGTTCAAAAGCAGGCTGGCATAATCAAAAAAGCCTTGGGCATGACCGGCCAGCCGTCAATGATTGTGTATTCCTCGCTGAAAGGGACTGGGCGCCAGGAGTTGCTTGACGTAATTGGCCAAACTTTGCTAAAATAAAACAAGCCGAAGAAGAGACAGCTGGGCTGTCTCTTCTTTTTAAATGTGCAAATTTATATCATTAGGAGAACGTCATGCTTACTGTTTTTGATAAGTCCTTGTTAAATATCATTCAGACCAATCTGCCTATAGACAGCAGACCGTTTAAAATTTTGGCCGAGCGTTTGGGGACGGATGAGTCCACCGTCATTGAACGATTGCGGGCTTTAACCGCGGACGGTTATATCAGGCGGATTGGCCCGTTTTTTGATTCAGTAAAACTTGGCTATGCCGGTACTTTGATTGCAGTGCAGGTTGAGCCGGACCGGATTGCGGCGATTGCTGAGGTCATTAATGCTTATCCGGGCGTAACGCATAACTATGAACGTGAGGGACGCTTTAATCTGTGGTTTACGTTATTAAGTCCTGATTTGGCGGTGCAGAATAAAATCCTTGCACATATCAGCAGCCTGCCGGGGGTGGTTGAATTGATAAACTTGCCGGCAACTAAGAAATATAAAGTCAGCGTTCAATTTACATTAGAATAGCAGGTGAAAATATGTTGGATGAATTGGATAAAAAAATTATTGGGGCAATGCAGGATGAATTTCCGCTGGTTGCCGAGCCTTACCGGGAAATTGCCCAGAGAGTTGGCATTAGCGAAGCGGAATTATTAGACCGGCTAAAAAATTACCTGCAAAGTGGTAAAATTCGAAAAATGGGGGCTGTGCTGCGTCATCGTCAAGTGGGATATTCCGCCAATGCCTTGTGCGCCTGGCTGGTTCCGGAAGACCGTTTGGAGGAGACCGGCAAAATGATGGCAAGCAAGGCGGTAATCACACATTGCTACATCCGGGCTGAGCAGCCGGGCTGGCGGTATAATTTTTATACCATGCTGCACGCTCATACCCGGCGGGAATGTCAGGCGATTGCGGATAAGCTGGCCCGGGAAGCCGGATTAAGTGAATATATTATGTTATTTAGCACTAAGGAGTGGAAAAAGACAAGCATGAAGTATTTTCGCGAAATTTAGCGAAAAATTGCGAAAATTTAGTCTATTTTTGTCGATGTGAAAAAAAGAACTTTTTAAACAGATGATGCTCACAAGGAATTCGAATTTTTATGTAGAATTAGTTGTTACATAGCGAAAAAGAATAATGATAATAGGTAGAATGAATGTTACGGTAATTACTGGTCTGGTTACCTGGCCGTAATAAGGCCTAAAGATATGAACGCAGGTCGGGGATGGCTGGACGGGGTTTTATCGTTGGGGGAGGTGATGCGGGATACTCGTGTACTATTGAATTAGTACGAATGATCGATTGGTCCACAATTTTCAGAATTACACAAAAAAACTAAAAAATGCTTAAGCATTAATGAAAGGGTGTTACTACTAATGACATGGACTCAAATCTATGATCCAATGGGTAGTCTGGCGTTGTCGGCTTTAATGGCTGCGATTCCAGTATTTGTTATTTTCTATCTCTTGGCTGTTCGCCGCGCTCCTGGTCAAATTGCGGGCTCGGCGGCAATGATCTCGGCCGTACTTGTCGCAATTTTTGTTTATAAAATGCCTGCGGCTACAGCTCTTACCGCAACTGCCATGGGAGCGCTGTACGGTGTATTCCCGATTTTCTGGATTGTTCTTACTGCCATTTTCATCTATAATATGACTGTTGAAACAGGACAGTTTGAAATAGTTAAAAATTCTATTGCTTCCATTACGGATGACCGCCGTCTCCAGGCGCTGCTGGTTGCATTTGCCTTCGGTGCTTTTCTGGAAGGCGCCGCGGGTTTTGGCACGCCGGTAGCCATTTCAGCCGGCATGCTGGTCGGCCTTGGCTTTAATCCGCTGTATGCGGCGGGATTGTGTCTAATTGCCAATACTGCGCCGGTAGCATTCGGCGGTATTGGTATCCCAATCATTGTTGCCGGGCAGGTAACCGGTATTGATGTAATGAAGATCAGTAGTATGGTTGGACGTCAATTGCCGTTCTTGTCAGTTATTATTCCTATCTGGCTGGTTGTTCTGATGTCCGGCTGGAAATCGGCAATGGAGGTGCTGCCTGCCTGTTTGGTGGCCGGTGTGTCCTTTGCCGGGCTGCAGTGGTTTTCGTCCAATTACCTTGGACCGGAGCTCCCCGACATTCTATCTTCGCTGGCCGCTATTATTGGACTGGCGTTATTCCTGAAAATCTGGAAGCCGGCAAAAATTTGGCGTTTCCCTGGCGAGCCGGTTGTTTCCGCTGCCGTTGCTGCGAAACAGGCTGCCGATTTAACCTTCGGGAAAATTTTCAAAGCCTGGTCTCCCTTTATTGTATTGACCGTTATGGTTATCCTGTGGGGTATCAAACCAATCGCGCTGGCCCTTGATGCGGCAACGATTAAGTGGTTTGTCCCTGGTCTGGACAAGGTTGTTATGCAGGTTGCTCCTATCGCCAAGCAGCCAACCGCGATGGCTGCGCTGTATAAAATTAACTGGCTGAGCGCCGCAGGTACCGCCTTGTTCATTGCCAGCGTTATTTCCGCCGCCATCCTGGGCGTAGGTCCCGGCCGGTTTGTCGCAATTTTTGCCAAAACATTTACCCAGTTGAAAAAACCATTGATTACAATTCCCTGCGTACTTGGTTTGGCTTATATCATGAACTATTCCGGAATGACTGCCAGCATGGGATTGTTCCTTGCCGGCACCGGTAAATTCTTCCCGTTTTTCTCTCCTCTGCTTGGCTGGTTAGGCGTATTCCTGACTGGTTCCGATACCTCAGCCAATGCTTTGTTCGGCAATCTTCAGGCGGTTACCGCCCAACAGGTTGGTGTTAGCGATGTGTTGACGGTTGCCGCGAACTCGTCAGGCGGCGTTACCGGAAAAATGATTTCGCCGCAAAGTATCGCAGTTGCTACTGCAGCGACCGGTCTTGTAGGCAAAGAAGGCGATCTGTTCAATTTTACGGTTATGCATTCGTTTATCCTGTGCGTTGCCGTTATGATCATGACTTATGCCCAGGCCTACTGGTTGTCCTGGATGATTCCTTAAAATTGCAATTTGTTTAAAAGGTTGAGACTCCGGTCTCAACCTTTTTTATATACATCAGAATGGATATACTCCGGTCGCTTCCTCCGGTTCTGTTGCGTCCCCTTTGCCTGCTTCGAGTACTTTGCGGTTGCATTTTCTTTTTGGCTTTTTATGTTTATTTTAGGGCGGCTTTGTGAATAATAGCTGCATAAACCCTTTATTTAGGGGGGGACGATATAGTTGCCAACAGCGGTTAAGATAAGAAAAGCGCTTAACGGTGTCTAACGATACTAGTACCTTGTCAGCCTTAAAACGGTAGAATAATGGCAGGTACTAGGGGCAACAGCTGAAAAAGGAAGGTGTTATTCATCAATGACATGGACGCAAAACTATGACCCGATGGGAAGCATCGCAGTATCCGCTTTGATTGCGGCGCTTCCGATCATAGTCATATTCTACCTGCTGGCAGTCCGTCGGGTGCCGGGACAAGTTGCTGGTGCAATCGCCTTGGCAGTGGCGGTACTTGTAGCAATTATCGGCTTTAAAATGCCGGTAGGATTAGCCCTGATAACCACCGGTATGGGAGCCTTATACGGGATATTTCCGATATTCTGGATTATTATCACGGCAATATTTATTTATAATATGACGGTAGAAACAGGCGACTTTGAGGTGATTAAGGATTCAATCGCAACGATTACCGATGACCGGCGACTTCAGGCGTTGTTGGTTGCTTTTGCCTTTGGCGCATTTTTGGAAGGCGCCGCCGGATTTGGCGCACCTGTCGCCATTTCAGCCGGTATGCTGGTAGGCCTTGGTTTCAACCCGCTTTACGCTGCTGGCTTATGTCTCATTGCCAATACCGCACCGGTTGCGTTTGGGGCGATTGGCATACCGGTAATTACCGGGGCGGCAGTAGCCAACCTTGATGTGATGAAGGTTAGCGCGATGGTAGGCCGGCAATTGCCGTTTTTGTCGGTAATCATCCCCATTTGGCTGGTTGTATTGATGGCCGGCTGGAAATCGGCGATGGAAGTCCTGCCCGCCTGCTTAGTTGCGGGTATTGCTTTTGCCGGTCTGCAATGGTTTTCTTCAAACTATATTGGGCCGGAATTGCCGGATATTTTATCTTCATTGGCGGCAATTGTTGGTCTGACAATATTACTAAAGGTCTGGAAGCCGGTTTCGATCTGGCGTTTTCCTGATGAGCGGGCTCCGGCGGCTACAGCCGGCAGCTTGCAAGATATTTCCGCCGGCAAAGTGATGAAAGCCTGGTCGCCGTTCATTTTGCTGACGGTGATGGTGGTTCTCTGGGGTCTCAAGCCGGTTGCGGCAGTGCTGGATACATTCACATATAAATGGCATGTTCCCGGTTTAGATATGGCAATTACTCAGATCGCCCCGCTTGTGCCTACACCTACGCCTATGGCGGCCATTTTTAAAGTGAACTGGCTGAGCGCCGCCGGTACCGCCTTATTTATTGCCAGTATTATTTCAGCGGCGATATTGGGAGTGGGAGCGGGTAAATATTTCAGTATTTTAGGCAAGACCTTTAGTCAGCTTACCAAGCCTTTAATCAATATTCCTTGTGTGCTTGGCCTGGCTTATATCATGAACTATTCCGGCATGAGCGCATCTTTGGGAATATTTTTGGCGGGCAGCGGTCACTTTTTCCCGCTTTTTTCCCCGCTGCTCGGCTGGTTGGGCGTATTCCTGACAGGCTCGGACACTTCGGCCAATGCGCTGTTTTGCAACCTGCAGGCAGTCACTGCCCAACAGGTTGGCATCGATCCGGTGCTTACGGTTGCCGCCAACTCTTCCGGCGGTGTAACCGGAAAAATGATTTCACCGCAGAGTATCGCGGTCGCAACTGCAGCGACCGGCCTGGTCGGTAAGGAAGGCGATTTGTTCAATTTTACGGTAATCCATTCCATCATTCTGGCAATAGCCGTTATGCTGATGACCTACGCACAGGCATATTGGCTGTCCTGGATGATTCCATAAGCTATAATAAAATGTACAGGGATGGGCGATATCGCCCATCCCTGTACATTTTATTATAGCATCCGAAGCGGTTTTACGGTTTCTTGTGAATGACAGTTGTATTTTTGGAAATAGTAAACGGTGATAACGAATTGTGGATGTAAGACCGGAAGATGAACAGGAGGTGCCGGCAATGGCTGAAGTTTCACTACAAGGTGAACGAAGAGTGTTTATGACAGGCAATGAAGTGATTGCCTGGGCTGCAGTGGCCGCTAAAGCCGAAATTATGTATGGATATCCAATAACGCCGCAGAACGAAATCATGCATTATTGGACAAGACTGGCTCCAAAATATGAGAAAAAATTTCTGCAGACCGAAGATGAAATATCGGCCGGTTTTACCACTTTAGGCGGTGTCTTTACCGGGACCAAAGCCTTTACCGCCACGTCCGGGCCCGGCAATGTATTAATGCAGGAATCGGCGGGCATGGCTGAGATGATGCGCCTGCCGGTGGTCTATATTATTCAGCAGCGGGGCGGCCCTTCTACCGCTACCGTCATTTACGGGCAACAGGAGACAACGCTTACCTGTTTTGGCGGCAATGGCGAAGGGTACCGGATTGTCTACTCGCCGGCGACTCATCAAGATTTATTTGATTATACAATTAAAGCTTTTGATGTAGCCTGGACTTACCGGTTCCCAACGTTTGTGCTTGGCGACGGCTATCAGGCCAAAATGCGCGAACCGCTAACCATTTATGATCCGGAGTCCAGAGGTCTTAAACTGGTTAACCCCGAACCCATTGTGGCCGACCTTGGTAATCCCGGCCGAAAAGCAAAGCATCTGCGCAATTGTTTAAATACCGAGGATGAATTGTATGAAATTTTGCAAGGGCATCAGGCCGATTTCGATGCTTTGGCGGATAAACTGCCTGAATGGGATGAACAAGGCTGTGGCGATGCCGAGATCATTATAATCAGCCATGGCGTGGTATCGCGAGCCGCGTTGGGCGCTTACCAAAAATTACGGGAAGAAGGGCGCAGGGTTGGTTATTTCCGGCCGATAACCCTGCGTCCGTTTCCTGAAAAGCAGCTGAAGCAAGCGATCCAAGGCGCTGGAAAGTTATTCCTGGCTGAGTCGGCCTATGGTCAGCTTTTAAAGATTGTCCAGAACAATATTTATGGCAGTACGCTTGAAATTACACCGATGCTCAGACCGGGCGTAGGGATAACCAGTGAAGAAATATACGCGGAAGTCAGCAAATTGTAAACCGGAGGGATCACTAAGATGCAGGAATTGATCGAAAATAATATTCTGCAGCCGGCAATGCCAACCTGTTGGAACGAAGCCAGCAAACCGCATAAATTTTGTCCTGGCTGTGGTCATGGCGTTATTTTAAAAGCTTTGGGCGAAGCGGTTGATGAGCTGGGGCTTCGCGATAGAATTGTATTTGGCTGTGATATCGGCTGTTCATTGCTGGCCTGGGATTTTTTTGACTTTGACACCGTTCAAACGCATCATGGCCGCACCACTCCGGTGATCACCGGGATGAAGCGCGCCAAACCCGAGATTGCCGGTATTGCTTATATGGGGGACGGAGGCGGCTATGCCATTGGTTCGCAGCATTTATTCAATGCCGCTGTCCGGAATGAAAAAATTACAGTCATTGTCTGCAATAACTCTAATTACGGTATGACCGGCGGCCAAATGTCGCCAACTTCGCTGCCGGGAATGAAGACGGAGACCAGCCCGTATGGGCGTGATATTCTACAAACCGGAGCTCCGACGAAAGGGCCGGAAATGGTGGCGGCTGTGGCCCCGGAAGGGGCTTATGTGGCTCGCGGCACGGTTGCCAATGTCCGTCAGCTTAAGGGTTTTATTAAAAAAGCTTTGGAAAACCAACTTGCCGGCAATGGTTTTTCGTTTGTTGAAGCGTTATCGGGCTGTCCGACCAACTGGCGGACCAATGCGAAACAAACCTGGGAATTTATTGAAAAAGATATGACCCAGTATTTTAAGGTAGGCGAATTGCGCCCGCTGCAAGCGAAGGAGGGCTAAGGCGATGTCTAAAGTAATCAAAATTGCGCTGGCAGGTGAAGGCGGCCAGGGCGTGCAGTCAATTGCTGAAATACTGGCCGAAGCTGCAAATGAAGAAGGGAAAAATGCCTTGTATATCCCAAATTTCGGCGTTGAACAGCGTGGCGGCGTTTCGATCGCTTATGTGCAAATCAGTGAAGGGGCTATTGGCGCGCCTAAATTTATTAAGGCCGATATCCTAATACCGCTGAGTCCGCGGGCGGTAAAAAGAACGACTGACCATGCCGGGCCGGATACCATCTATATCTACGATAATTCGCTGATTCAGGAAGGGGAAGTGCATGACAATATTGTGGGAATGCAGTATTTTGATGTTACTCCGCCCTGTCCTACAGCCGAGCATCCGAACGAGGATCTGGCGCAGGATTTAATTGCCGGCGAGCCGAAGACCTGCTCTTTTACCACCGAAAGCGCCGGCGTGGATCCGGCTGATATTCCGGAAGTTAAACGGGTGATTGCCATTCCGGCCAATGACATCGCCAAAAATGAACTGCATCCGCGGGTGTTTAATGTAATCATTCTCGGTGCGATTATTGCCGCAACCAATGTATTGCCGCTGGACAGCATCAAAAACGCACTGGAAGTAAGGCTGGGCGCAAAATTTACCGCAAACCCTAAATTACGGGAAATGAATTTCAAAGCACTTGAACGCGGCTACGAATTGATCATGAATGCGGTATGAGGAGGGGATTGAAACATGGAAAAGGTCAAATGGAAGTCTTCTCAATATGGCAGTGAAAAAGGGCTGTGGGCTAATTTTTCAGGACTTTGCAAAGGCTGTGGCTTATGTATTGAAAAGTGTCCGGTTAAATGCATCAGCTGGTCCGAGGAACTGGGCGTATATGGTACTCCCAGGGTAGAAGCGGACATGGGGAAATGCATCGCGTGCGGGATCTGCCAACTGGTTTGTCCGGATACGGCTATTCGGGTGGAAAAAAAGAAATAACTGGACTTTAAAATATTAAATAGTGTATTATAGTAACAGACTTAGCTTGTAGGTGATAAGATTGATAAAAAATTCTATATTTTTCGGAATAGTTCAAAATGATTTAACTGCATTGGAAGCTGAGCTGCTTTCGATAATACACTCTCCAGTCCACCTGATCACCGAGATTAGTGAACATTTGGTACAGGCAGGCGGCAAACGTTTGCGGCCTGCCCTTTATTTTTTGAGCGCCCGCTGCGGCTGTGACGATCAGGCAAAGCTCCAGCCCCTGGCAACGGCAATTGAACTTATTCATATGGCCACACTGGTGCATGACGATGTGATTGACAATGCGGCGACCAGGCGCGGGATACCCACAGCCAACAATAAGTGGGGGAATCAAATGTCGGTGCTGATTGGCGATTATCTATTTGCGAAAGCTTTCTCGATTGTGGCTTCCTCGCAGGTATCGGGAAGGGTCATGCAGGTGCTGACGGAAGTTATCTGCTCGATGAGCGAGGGGGAAATTATTCAAAACCAGGATATATTTAACCCCGAGCAGCATGAAATGGAATATTTGAGCCGCATAGCGAAAAAAACGGCGGATTTTATTGCCGCCAGCTGTGAGTTGGGGGCTTTGACCGCCGGGTTGCCTGAGGCCTATGTCCAGGCCTTGCGCGATTACGGCTATTCGATCGGCATGGCGTTCCAGATTACTGATGATATCTTAGACATAACAGCTTCTTCGGAACAATTGGGCAAACCAGCCGGCAATGATTTGCGGCAGGGCATCGTTACCCTGCCGGTGCTGTACGCCCTTAAGCATAGCCCGGCGGCGGCGGAGCTTAGAACGATTGTTGCAACCTGTAATATGACTGAGGCGGAACTGGCCCGTGGCTTACAAATTATTCATGAGACCGACGCTGTTGAATACTCGTACAAATTGGTGGGAGAATATCTTAACCGGGCCAGAATTTTACTGCCGGCAGCAGTTCCGCCAGATATCAGGGAAGCTTTTTTGGCGGTTGCTGAATTTATTGAGATGCGAAATTTTTAAATCTGGGGGCGCGTATGTTCCGGCCGGTAAGAACGAAAAAGGTTTATGAGGAAATTGTTCATCAGATAAAACTGGCAATTGAAGAAGGCCGTCTAAAATCCGGCGACAAGCTGTTGTCTGAGCGGGATTTGGCTGGTCAATTCAAGGTCAGCCGGGCATCCGTACGTGAGGCGCTCAGCGCTTTGGAAATGATGGGGATTATCGCGATTCAGCCTGGCGAAGGCAGTTATGTGCGGCACCTGCCTTCCGAGAGCATGCTGGAGATATTGGCGACATCCGTCCGCACTGAAGCTGTTGATATTCTTCATTTGCTGGAGATGCGAAAAATCATTGAAGTGGAAACGGCGGCGCTGGCTGCCATGAGGGCGACGCCTGGCGAGCTTGAAGAACTGCGGCAGTCATTGCAGCAAATGCAGGCGGAAGTTGCCGGCGGCGGTCATGCCGAGGACATTGATGCGAAATTTCACTATATTTTGGTCAGGGCAGCGCATAATCCGGTTTTACTGAAAGTGGCCCAGACCATTTCGCAATTGCTGACCAGCAATTACCGTTCTTTACGGCTAACCCTATTTTTAATTCCCAGGATGAGTGAGCTTTTTTATCAGGCTCATTGTGAAATCTTTGAGGCGGTTGCTGCAAAAGATCCCCGTCTGGCCCGGGATAAAATGCGTGAACATCTTGACACGATTCAAGAGGCGATGCGCTGGTACAAGCACGGCGGCGCAGAAGTGTTGAGGATTTTTCCAAGCATTTATCATTCCCGTTACAATACATCCATTTAGTCGATAGTTCTTGCAGGCTGCAAGAACTATTTTTTATGACCGGCAGGCAAAGTGCAACCGGTACTCTCGTTTGGGTTGTACTAGACAGATGAATTAATGAGGCGGTAGGTGTAATAAAGTAATTTAAAAAACATATAAGATAGTAAGTAAAACAAAAAAGGGGTTGAAAATTTTCCATTAAAGTTTTATTATAGAAAATTTTGCAGGAAATTATTCAAATACCTAGAATAATCTAAATATAAAAAAAATACAGTTAATTCCGGCTGCGTTCATCCGCCTGTTTCCATCCGGAACGGCTATGCTGTTACCGGACTTTAAATCATTAATCAAATGCAGAAATATTGAATAAGGAGGTGTTTTAAGCAATAGGATAATAGTAAAACCGCATAAGTTTTACCTGGCATTCATACCAGGAAAGGGGGGAGTATCAGCCTGTTGCGTTAGCGGAGAACTTTATCGTTGATACTTGAAAAATCACTTTTAAAAGGAGTGTATGTAATGACTTGGGTTCAAAACTATAACCCCTTAGGCAGTATGGTAACTTCAGGCTTGGTTGCAGCAATTCCGCTATTTATCATTTTATATATGCTGGGTATTAAGCGTGCTAAGGGGCATGTGGCCGCTGCGTTCGGTCTGCTTTCGGCCCTTCTGGTTTCCGTTTTTGTTTACGGTATGCCCGCCGGTTTAGCGGTTGGATCAATTTTAAACGGCGCTGCCTATGGCATATTCCCCATTATTTGGATTGTTGTAACCGCAATCTGGGTGTACAACATGACTGTTGAATCAGGGGAATTTGAAATTATTAAAAGTTCGCTTGCGGCCATTACCGATGACCGTCGGTTGCAGGCGCTGTTTATTGCCTTTGCGTTTGGTTCGTTTATCGAAGGCACGGCAGGTTTTGGCACTCCGGTGGCAATCACTGCCGCCATGCTGGTGGGACTTGGCTTTAACCCCGTCTATGCAGCCGGTATCTGCCTGATTGCCAACACTGCGCCGGTGGCTTTTGGCGCTATTGGTATTCCGGTGGTTGTGGCCGCACAGGTTACCAATCTTGATCTCATGCATGTCAGTCAGGTTGTCGGGCGTCAATTGCCGTTTCTCTCGGTCTTTGTACCGTTATGGCTGGTGGTGACCATGTCCGGCTGGAAAGGGGCCATGGAAGTTCTGCCGGCAGTGATTGTAGCCGGTGTCTGCTTTGCGGGAACACAATTTTACACGGCAAACTATGTCAATGCCTATCTTCCGGATATTACCTCCGCTATTGTGACTATTGTTGGCTTATTGCTCTTTTTAAAAGTATGGAAACCTGCCAAAGCCTGGCACTTCCCTGATGAAGAGCCTTCCCAAGGCGTTGTCAAATGCCCTTATTCCACCGGCCAGATCCTGCGGGCCTGGGCGCCGTATTTGATTTTGGCGGCGCTGGTATTCCTCTGGGCGGACGATAAATTCGTCGGCCTGAAGAATATACTGGTTAATATTGACAAAGATTTGTTTATTTTATGGCCTGGATTGCACAATCTGGTGATAAAAACCACACCGGTTGTTCCCCAGGATGCCGCATATGCAGCAAAATACTCCTTCAATTTGCTGTCGGCTGCCGGTACTGCAATCCTGTTTTCCGGCCTGATTTCTCTGGCGGTTATTCCTAACTACGGTCTGAGTAAAGCCATTTCCTGCTTCTTCAAGACGGTTAAACAGCTTAAATGGCCGATTTTGACGATTGCAATGATTTTGGGCTTGGCCTATATTATGAATTATTCCGGTATGAGTTCAACGATGGGGCTGGCATTTACGGCCACCGGTTCGCTCTTTCCTTTCTTTTCACCAATTTTGGGCTGGCTGGGCGTTTTTCTGACCGGTTCTGATACTTCGGCAAACGCTCTGTTCTGCGGGATGCAAAAGACTGCGGCCGAGCAAGTGGGCGTAGATCCTTACCTGACAGTGGCCGCTAACTCGTCCGGTGGTGTTTGCGGCAAAATGATTTCGCCGCAGAGTATCTCCGTCGCTACGGCTGCCACCGGTTTGGTTGGGGAAGAAGGCACCATCTTCCGGTTTACGCTCGGACACAGTATCGCTATGGTCTTACTTATGGCCTGCCTTACTTACGCGCAGGCATACTGGCTGTCGTGGATGCTGCCATAAGAGTCGAAAGCGGCTTGCGTCAACTATTGCCCGTGTCAATTTCTGCTGGTAAAACAAGGACGGCAGGTTTTCCTGCGTCCTTGTTTTTTTTTAGGGTCAATTGTATAATATATTAAGAAAGAAATCAAAAAGGGGGCGATGATGCTGTTTAACATAGGAATGCCTGAATTAATTTTAATACTAATTATTGCTTTAGTTGTTTTTGGCCCCGCTAAGCTGCCGGAAATAGGTAAAGCGCTGGGCCGGAGTTTACAGGAATTTAAACGGGCCACAAGCGAAGTAACGAAAGAAGACGCAAATCAGAGTGAATTGAAAAAGCCTGACGAAACAAAGTGAGGAACTGGTAATGCCTGATAAAACAGCCCATCATCATATCCAGGCCGAACAGTCTGATACAGGTGAAATGTCTTTCATTGGTCATTTGGAAGAATTGCGGCGGCGACTGATTATTTGCCTGATTGCAGTGGGGATAAGCAGTGCTGTCAGCTACTTCTATGCTCAGGAACTTGTACATTTTATCACTGCTCCTGCTGGAAAATTGTATTATATGAATCCGGCGGAAGCTTTTTTTACATATTTAAAGGTATCTTTTTTTGCCGGATTTTTAGTCAGCCTGCCGGTAATTTTATATCAGATATGGTCGTTTATCGTACCGGCGTTAACGGCTAATGAGCGTACCGTTGTAAATTTGCTGGTGCCGGTATCGGTAGTGTTATTTTTTATTGGTTTGGCTTTTTCTTATTATTTGGTGCTGCCGGCCGGAATCAAATTTTTTATGGGCTTTGCCACCGAGGATTTACAGCCGATGTTTTCGCTGGGGCAATATTTATCGTTTGTCATATCCTTTCTTGCGCCGTTTGGGTTTATTTTTGAATTGCCGCTATTTATCCTGGTTTTGGCTAAATTTGGCTTTGTCAGTTCGGGCTTTTTAATCCTAAAGCGAAAAATTGTATTAGTTTTGGCTTTCGTGATCGGAGCAGTTATCTCACCGACACCTGATGTGTTTTCTCAGACTATGGTTGCTGTTCCAGTTATATTGCTATATGAGTTGAGTGTTTTTATCGTAAAATATATCTTGCGGAAGTAGTTGAAAGGAGCATTCATTTTGGCTTTTACTGATTTAAGGGAGTTTATTGCGGCGCTGGAAGCCCGCGGCTGGCTGAAGCGAATAAAACAAAGCGTGGACAGTGACCTGGAGATTACCGAAATAACCGATCGTGTATCCAAAATGACCGGGGATAAAAATGTCGCCTTGCTGTTTGAGAAT